>CAZNFB010000126.1:0-7716 GCA_964572105.1 uncultured Desulfobacteraceae bacterium | reverse complement strand
CTGGTTGAAAAATTCAAAGAGCTTTCCAAAGACAGAAAATTAGAGTTCATAAATAGAATTAAACAAATGCTAAATTAAGAGGAGAACCGGAAATTAGGAAGGAATTATTCCGTTATCAAACAGGCCCTAAAAAAAGCTCTTTTTCTTCCCTTTTTATTTCCAGATTCTGGCCGGCGCGAATATCAATCATATTAAGAGTATAAACCTGCTTTTCCATAAAAATTACAAGGTCGAAATATCATGCAAAGTTTAATAAACAGCGCCAGGCTTGGCGAAACATTTCAATTTCTTGTCGGAATTGATAGTGTTTCAAAAGAGGAAGGTGAAATTTTTCTTGAAATTAAAAAAATACTTGAAGATCTTGGTGCCAGGACATTTATTGATGATGCCGGCGACAAGATAGGGAGCGGGACAGGAAATCTTCTGGGAAAGTTTAAAGGGACTACTAATGCGCCTCCTCTTATGTTAAATGCTCATATGGATACTGTTGAGCCCGGCAGGGGTATAAAACCGGTTTTTGCAGATGGAATATTCACAAGTGGTGGTGATACAATCCTGGGGGCAGATGACAAAAGTGCAATCGCAATTATTTTTGAAGTCATCAGGGTTTTAAAGGAAAACAATATCCCCTATTCTCCTTTGGAAATTATTTTTACAGTCTGTGAGGAGGTGGGGCTTTTAGGAGCAAAAAATTTTAATTTCAGCCTGATCTCAGCAAAATACGGTTATTCCCTCGATTCTGCGGAGACCGAAGGTTTGGTAACAAATGCTCCGGCCGCAAACAGGCTGAAATTTGTTATATATGGAAAGGACGCCCATGCAGGTGCTTCGCCGGAAAAGGGAATAAATGCCATATGGCTGGCATCTAAGGCAATAGCTGATTTGGATATGGGAAGAATCGATGATGAAACCACATGTAATATCGGAACAATACAAGGGGGAACCGCTACAAATATTGTTCCAGGTATTGTCACAGTCGAAGGAGAGATAAGGAGCCACGATCAAAAAAAGCTGGATAATATAACAGAAATTATGGTATCAAGCTTTAAAAATACCATTAAAAAATATACTGATCAGAGTATAGATAAAGATCTTCCCAGGCTGAAATATTATGTGGAGAAGGATTTTCCGTTAAATAATATCCCCCATGATCACCGGGTTGTGACTCTTGCCATGGAGGCAGGGGAAAATCTTGGGAAAAAAATGGTTTTGAAAAAAACCGGGGGCGGGTCTGATGCCAATATTTTTTTTGAGAAAGGGATAATGACCGGCGTTCTCGGCACAGGAATGCAGGATGTTCACACTGTAAGGGAGAATATACGGCTTGCAGATATGGTGAGCTCTGCTGAATTGCTTCTGGAGATAATAAAACTTCATTCGTAGGGGCACGATGCATCGTACCCCTACTGAATAATTACCAGCATTTAAAGTAAAAATAATGATAGCATATTTTGACTGTTTTTCAGGAATTAGTGGCGATATGGTCCTAGGGGCCTTTGCCGACCTTGGAGTGGATATGGATCTGATTAAAGGAGAGCTTTACAAAATTCCTTTAACCGGCTTTGATATAACTGTTAACACTGTATGCCGCAGCGGCATTACAGCCAAAAACCTTCAGGTCAGCATAACTGGGGAGGGGACTCCATCAAGAAATTATGCGCAAATTAAATCCTTGATAGAAAAAAGCGGATTGTCCCCCTTTGTAAAAAGGGCAAGCCTGGGGATTTTCGAAAAAATTGCCAAAGCAGAAGGAAAGATCCATGATACTCCACTGGAAAAGGTTCATTTTCATGAGGTGGGTGGAATCGACTCCCTTGTTGATATCCTGGGCGCGGCTATCTCCATGGAGTTTCTGGGTATAAAAAAGGTTATATCTTCAAAAATACCCCTGGGTACAGGTTTTGTCACCTGCAGTCATGGGAATCTCCCTGTTCCTGCTCCTGCCACACTATCCATTTTAAAAGGGGCCCCTGTTTATGGTACACAAATTCCCCATGAGCTTACAACCCCCACAGGAGCAGCCATAATCTCTTTTTTTGCAGATTCCTTTGGGCCCATACCCGATATGTTAATAAGCAAAATCGGTTACGGAGCCGGAAAACGGGAGCATAAAACAAGACCTAATATCCTTAGAATAATAACAGGTTCTGCACCTTTAAATTCTGAATACTGCCGGGATGATGAGATAACGGTTATTGAAACGGTTATTGATGATATGAATCCTGAAATATATGGTTTTCTCATGGAGCGGCTCTTTAAAGCAGGAGCCCTCGATGTGATCTGGATTCCTGCTTTTATGAAAAAGAACAGACCAGGTACAATCGTGCAGGTATTATGCCCCATGGAACTGCAGGAGGCTATGGCGGCACTGATATTGACAGAGACAACTTCATCAGGGCTCAGGCATTATACTGTGCGGAGGAAAAAACTTCCCAGGAGAATGCTGAAAATAGATACGCAATTTGGTAAAGTAGAGGTAAAAGCCATGGTCGATCCAAAGGGTGTTGAGCAAATTGTTCCTGAGTATGAAGTCTGCAAAAAAATAGCGGAAAAAAAAAATATCCCTATAAAAACTGTTTATGCTATAATAACAGGATCGATTTGTAAATTTTCATCGGAAAATCTATAACTCTTGACAAAACATATGCTTGGTAATAAAAACTTTTTTATGATTTTGCAGTCTAAATTTTTTATATTTTTTGCCACAGGATGCTATACAGGGAAAATACCATTTGCACCCGGCACCTTTGGAACAGCCATAGGCCTTTTCCCTTGTTTTTTTCTTTCCTTAATCTCTTGCCATAAAGCCATTATTTTCCTTTTGTTATTTATTTTTTTTGCAGTTATAGTTTCCCACAAAGCTGAAAAAATATTAAACACAAAGGACCCCGGCAGTATTGTTATTGATGAAATAGCGGGAATTATGGTAACTATGCTGTGTATTCCATTTACCATTACCTCTTGCGCTGCCGGATTTATTATATTTAGATTTTTTGATATTATAAAGCCTTTTCCCATACGATTTTTGGATGAAAAAATGTCAGGTGGAGCAGGTATAGTCATGGATGACCTTGCTGCGGGACTAATCTCAAATATTTTATTGAGAATACTATATCCCTATATAATGCAGATTCATGTTAATCTATAAAAGAATAAGGAGCTATAGGTATTTCAGATAATTAATTTTACAAATTATATATTGCGTTGATCGGATGCTCTACCCGATAACCCAGTAAAATTTTTTATGTGCAGATCTATATATTAATTAATTGAAACCAAAAAAAAATACCCCAGAAAATGGAAAAATACCCCAGAAAAGTCGGCTTCGTGAAAATATTGAAGCCATATTATTTGCCATTGTTCTTGCACTTTTTATTCGCACCTTTGTTATCCAGGCATTCAAGATACCCTCAGGGTCGATGAAGGAAACTCTTTTGGTTGGTGATCATATTCTGGTTAATAAATTTATCTATGGCGTTAAACTTCCTTTTTTACAAAAAACAATTATTCCTGTAACAGAACCTGACAGGGGAGATATAGTTGTATTTAAATTCCCAAAAGATCCAAAAAAAGATTTTATTAAAAGAGTAGTAGGAATAACCGGGGATCAAATAGTAATCAAGGACAAAAAAGTCTATGTAAATGGTGAGCTCGAAGAGGAAAAACATATAATGCATATGGATTCTAACATTTTTCCTGCCCAGTACAGCCGCAGGGATAATTTAGAATCCGTCACTGTCCCCCCTGATTCCATATTTGTAATGGGTGATAACCGTGATAACAGCCATGACGGCAGATTTTGGGGTTTTGTGGATCTAAAGGCAGTAAAGGGGCAGGCCTTTATTATATATTGGTCATGGGATAAGAATAATTTTGGGGTCAGGTGGGGAAGAATCGGACATATATTAAGGTAAGGGTTCGCGCAAAAATGACTTTAAATTTTAAGTGCTGATGCTGTCACATACAGGAGGCTGTCGCCACTTAAATCTGCGAATTCATTTTGTGCAAACCTAAGGCAGGTGGTATTATGGGGTTAAAAAAAAAAGATATTCTGGATATGGAATCTTTATCAGTGGGTGAGATTAAGTATATCCTGAATATGGCAGATAAAATGAAGGAGATTTCAAGAAGGTCCATTAAAAAAGTTCCCACCTTAAGGGGAAAAACCGTGGTCCTTTTTTTTTATGAGCCAAGTACCAGAACGCGTACATCTTTTGATATTGCAGCAAAGCGTTTAAGTGCTGATTCCATCTCTTTATCAGGGAGTTCAAGCAGTATTGTCAAGGGAGAAACCCTGGTGGATACGGCAAAAAATATAGAGGCGATGGATGCTGATGTTATTGTTTTAAGACATTCCTGCGCTGGAGCAGCTTCCATGCTGTCGCAAAGGGTCAAAGCCTCTGTTATTAATGCGGGGGATGGTATGCATGCCCACCCAACCCAGGCTCTGCTGGATATTATGACAGTTATGGAAAAAAAGGGGAGAATTAACGGTCTTAAGATCGCCATAATAGGAGATATAGCCCACAGCAGAGTTGCAAGATCAGATTGTGTCGGTTTTACAAAAATGGGTGCGGAGGTTGTGGTGGCCGGCCCCCCCACCATGATTCCCGCTGGAATAGAGGCAATTGGTGCTTCTGTTGCGAAAAACATTGATGAGGCTATAAAAGATGCGGATGTTATCATGGCGCTAAGGCTCCAGAAAGAACGGCAGGGGAGTTTTTTATTCTCCACATTGCGGGAATATTCCAAAGCATTTGGAATTACAAAAAAAAGGTTCAAAAGCGCAAAAGAAGATGTCTTTATAATGCACCCAGGGCCTGTAAACCGGGGACTTGAGATTGCGCCGGAGGTTGCTGACTCTTTACATTCCATGATCCTCGACCAGGTTGCAAATGGTGTTGCCGTTCGTATGGCCCTCTTATTACTCACAGCAGGAGGAGTTTGGAATGTTGATTCTGATTAAAGGCGGGCGGGTTATTGATCCGGGAAATATAGACGGGATCATGAATATATTGATTAAAGATGGTCTAATTGCCGAAATTACAGCAGACGAACCTGTAATTTTTGGAGAAAATATAAGAATAATTGAGGCTGCAGGGCTGATAATAACTCCAGGGCTCATAGATATGCATGTTCATTTAAGAGAACCTGGGCATGAATACAAGGAAACCATTGAGACAGGGTGCAGGGCAGCTGTCTCCGGCGGATTCACATCTATATGCGCCATGCCGAATACCAATCCTGTAAATGACAGCAAAGAGGTCACCCATTTTATCTTAAAACAGGCTAAAGCGGCAGGTTATGCGCATCTTTATCCTGTTGGCGCCATAAGCCAGAGGCTTGAAGGAAAATTTTTAAGTGAGTTTTTTGATTTAAAAAAGGCTGGTGTAAAAGCAGTCTCAGACGATGGGTTTCCTGTGCGCAGCAGCCTTTTGATGCGAAGAGCCCTGGAATATGCCAAAGGTTTCGGTCTTCTGGTAATTTCCCATTGCGAGGATATGGAGCTGGCAAAATCAGGGGTCATGAACGAAGGAGAGGTTTCGACAAAGCTGGGTCTGGGGGGAATTCCCAATGCTGCTGAAAGTGTGGCTGTTATGAGGGACATTGCCCTTTCTGAGCTTACTGGGGCCCGTCTTCATATAGCCCATGTCAGCACAAAGGAATCTGTTAATGCCATCAGGGATGCAAAAAAAAGAGGGGCACCAGTAACAGCGGAAACTGCGCCCCACTATTTTACCCTTACCCATGATGCGGTTTATGGATATAATACCTTTGCAAAGATGAATCCTCCCCTTAGGTCAGCAGAGGATAAAAAGGCGGTGTGTGAAGGCCTGGCCGATGGTACCATAGATGTCATAGCCACCGACCATGCTCCACATTCATCCATTGAAAAGGATGTTGAATTTGAATTTGCTGCAAATGGTATTGTCGGTCTTGAAACATCCCTTCCCCTTTCCCTGAACCTTGTTAAAGACGGATTTCTTTCAATGGGTGAACTTGTTAAAAAAATGTCAAAAAATCCCGCAAGGATACTTGGAATAGAAAATACCTTAAAGCCGGGCGCTGTTGCAGATCTCACTATAATTGATCCTGATTACCTTTCCATAGTAAATAGCGCAGATTTTAAATCCATGGGAAAAAATACCCCCTTTGACGGTATGGAAATAAAGGGTAGTGCTGTTTTTACCATAGTCAAGGGAAAGGTAGTCTTTGAAAAGGAGCGGCCTTTAAATGATCAACTCCCATAAAAAAATCGCAGACAAATCAAAACAGTACCGTATCCTTGTTGTGGATGATGAAGAAAGCATGGTTGATGTCCTTGAGATTCTACTCGGAAGGGAAGGATACAAGGTCTCCTGTGCAAAAACCGGTAAAAAAGCTCTTTCCATACTTAAGCATGAAAAGTTTGACCTTTTGCTTTGCGATATAAGGCTGGGGGACATGACAGGGATAGATGTGCTGAAGTTTGCAAAAGAGATTAATCCTGAAATCGTGGCTATAATGATCTCCGCGTATGCGTCAGCTGAAACCGCGGTGGAAGCCATGAACAACGGAGCTTATGATTATGTTCCCAAACCCTTTGATAATGATGAGCTGCGGGAAGCAATAAAAAAAGCCCTTGATTATCAAACCCTTGAACAGGAAAAAGAGGTCATCTGTGGTGAATTAAAAAAAAACCTCCATTTCGGACTGATTGTGGGGAATTGTCCAAGGATGGCCTATGTTTATAATACCATCAGACAGGTGGCTCCGCTAAAGACAAATATTCTTATTACCGGGGAAAGCGGAACAGGAAAAGAACTGGTTGCCATGGCCATTCATGAACAGAGCCCCCGTAAAGAGAATCCTTTTGTCCCGATTAACTGCGGAGGTATTCCGGAAAATCTCATAGAAAGCGAACTTTTTGGCTATAAAAAAGGGGCTTTTACAGGGGCAATTCATGACAAAAAAGGACTCTTTGAAATTGCCAACAATGGGACTCTGTTTTTAGATGAAATAGGGGAGCTGGGGATGCCCCTTCAAGTAAAACTCCTTCGGGCTGTTCAGGAAAAAGCCTTTAAACCTTTGGGGGGAACCGAAGAAATTTATCTTGATGTAAGAATAATTTCTGCAACCAATAAGAGGCTTGAGCAGGAGGTTGTTGGAGGCCGTTTCAGGGAAGATCTTTTTTATCGTTTGAATGTAATAGAGATAAAACTTCCTGCTTTAAGGGAAAGAAAAGCTGATCTTAAAATTCTTGCCCAGCATTTTCTGGAAAAATATGCCAGGGAAGCAGGAAAAGAGATTACAAAAATTTCATCCTATGCCATAGATCTTCTTAACAAATATGATTTTCCTGGAAATATACGGGAACTGGAAAATCTTATAGAAAGGAGTGTCGCCCTTTCCTGTACAAATATTTTACTCCCGGAAAGTCTTGCTCTTTCTGTGGGGAGAAACAGGTGGATAGAAGGGATAAAAGGTAAGCGGTTTGATTTAAATGAAGTGGTAAACGGTGTTTCTCTGGAAAATATTCTGGAGGATATTGAAAGTGCCTATGTACGCAAAGCCCTTGAATGCTCTGGAAACAGCAAGAGTAAAGCCGCTGAATTATTAGGGATTAATCTCAGGTCCATCCGATACCGGATAGAGAAGTTGAGTATAAATAAACAGGCTGTTTAGGAACGGAGATGAAATAAGTTGAGCAGAAATAGCGCAGAATTTTGGCCCATA
>CAZNFB010000125.1:0-7730 GCA_964572105.1 uncultured Desulfobacteraceae bacterium | reverse complement strand
CAGGCGCCTCAACACTTAAAATTGCGAACTTATTTCGTCCCCGTTCCTTAATTAAGACAGGTATCTATAAATGATTAAACCAAAAATCGCAATTATCGGCGGCACAGGCCTGGATGAAATTCAAGGGATTACTGAAAAACAGATAATTAAATGTAACACACCTTTTGGGGCGCCCTCTTCTGAAATTATTGTTGGTCGTATTGACCATACTGAAATTGCGTTTTTATCACGGCACGGGAGGGGACACACAATATTACCGTCGGAGATAAATTCTCGGGCTAATATCTATGCCTTAAAGACCATGGGGATTGAGTCTATATTATCTGTCAGTGCTGTTGGGAGCCTCAGGGAAGATATGGGGCCAATGGATATTGTTTTGCCGGATCAATTTTTTGATGGAACAAAAAACAGAGTTTCAACATTTTTTGGAAAGGGGATTGTAGCCCATGTGAATTTTTCAGATCCTGTTTGCAGGGACTTGAAAAAAATAGTTTATGAATCTGCACTGGCAGCAGGGGTTAAGCCTTTTAATAAGGGGACATATATATGTATTGAGGGGCCTCAATTTTCCTCCCGCTGCGAATCTAACCTGTATCGTAAATTGGGGTTTGATGTTATCGGTATGACAAATTTGCCTGAAGCAAAATTAGCAAGAGAAGCTGAAATATGCTATTGCACCATAGCCCTTGTTACAGATTATGATTGCTGGCATGAAAATCATGGAGAAGTCGATATTGAAATGGTCTTTACATATCTTAATAAAAACATTGATACAGCAAAAAAAATCATAAAAAAAACCCTTGGCAGAATCCCCGAAGTTAGAAAATGTGCCTGCAAAAATGCCCTTGAAAAAGCTATAATAACAGATAAAAAATTAATCCCTGATGATGTGAAAAAAACTTTGAATCCCATAATAGGAAAATATTTAGGATAATAGAAATTATATAAATTGAACAAAAATTGTGAAGAATTTTGGTTCATATACAAGGCGTATTAAAGGTTGCATACTATACGTATTCGGCCTTTGATGCAACGAAGTAGATGGGTCAAAAGACAAGCTATTTCGTTCAACTTATAAAATTTTCGTTCCTAAACTAATCTGGAGGGAGGTTATCTAAAGACAATCGTAATTATTCAGCAAAAATATATCTGAAGCGTTTTGCACTCACCGTTTTTAAAATAGCTGAATAATTACAGACAATCTTTATTGGATATACTTCGCGCCTGGTGATTTCGCCTTTAATTCAAAAAAGAGAAAGGGAAAAATGGAACAACAAAATAAAAAATTTTTTAAAGATCTAGTGATGGCGCCAAGTCCTTCGGGCTTTGAACAACCGGCTCAGACGATTTATCGTAATTTTGTGGATAAATATGCTGATAAAGTAACCACTGATGTACATGGAAATGTGATTGCCCTTAAAAAAGGAAAAGGCAAACTGCGGCTGATGTTCAGCGGGCACGCCGATGAAATCGGATTAATGGTTAATTATATTGATGATAATGGATTTATCCGTTTTCAACCCATTGGCGGTGTTGACACAGGACTTCTCCCTGGTCTGCGTGTAAATATTTATAATAATGGTAAAAAAGTACGCGGCGTGATTGGGAAAAAACCGATTCATCTCCTTAAACCGGATGATCGAAAAAAAGCTGCAAAAATTCGTGATCTCTGGATAGATATAGGAGCAAAAGATAAAAAAGAGACCCTTAAACGTGTCTCCATCGGTGATCCTGTTACATTTGATCCAGGAATGGACATACTCAAAGGGGACATTGTTTCCACAAAAGCGACCGATAATAAGGTTGGAGTATATGTTATCGGAGCCATTTTAAAAGAATTAGCTGGTGAACAAATTGCTGCAAATATTTACTCTGTGTCATCTGTGCAGGAAGAAATAGGTTTGCGCGGTGCAACAACAAGCGCATTTGGTATTGATCCCCATGTGGGAATCGCGATAGATGTTACCCATGCAACCGATTACCCTGGAATTGAAAAAATCTTAAACGGAGATATTAAATTAAATGACGGACCCGTGATTTCAGTTGGCGCCAATATTAATCCAAAGGTCTTTCAACTCCTTAAACAGGCAGGGGACGATGTAAAAATAAAATATCAGATCGAAGCAGCGCCGCGTGGTACAGGAACAGATGCCAATGCAATTCAGATAACACGATCCGGTGTTGCTGCGGGACTTGTCAGTGCGCCTAATCGATATATGCATACACCAAGTGAGATAATTTCATTAAAAGATTTGGATGAAATAGTAAAATTACTGGCACAGTTTGCCCGGATAGTTGACGATAAAACAGATTTTATTCCCATGGATTTAGGGTAAAAGCCTGTTTGATTATTTACAAAAATTCAGGAGTGTCTGGGTAGAAGGTTGCAAGGGTTTAGCCGGACACTACCGGTTTGGTATAGGATATCTGCTATTCAGCACCCCCTGTTTACAGGAATAAATGGTTATAAAAATATTTTGCCGGGGTTCATTATCCCATTGGGATCAATGGCTGACTTAATTTTTTTCATTATCTCCAGGCTGTTACCATGTTCATGCATCATAAATTTCCGTTTTCCTATCCCAACTCCATGTTCCCCTGTGGCGGTTCCTCCAAAATCGATGGCACAATTGACTATGGCATCATTAACATCCATTCCCAATTTTGCCTGTGCTTTGTCATTGGGATTTTTTATAAGTCCCATATGCAGGTTCCCACTCCCTGCATGGCCGAACAGATAGCCTCTGACCCCTTTTGAAGCAGCTTCATTTCGTGCGAATTCAACCATTTTGGAATATTTTGAAAGGGGAACAGCCGTATCTATGATTATTATTTCCATCCCTTTGTTTGCATGTTTCATCGCCTCAAAAGTGGCATACCTTGCTTCCCATAGTCGATTTCTCTCCTTTTTTCCTATTCCGGCTTCATAAAGAGATGACCCGTTGGAGGTGCATATCTCCTCAACCAGAGAAAGCTCCTCATTTAGTCCGGCCTGGTTGGTCCCATGGAACTCCATAAACAGGGTTGGCTTTTCCTTTAATTCGCAGCTTTTATATGCATTGATCGCTTTTATGACGTTTTTGTCAAGAAATTCAAGGGCAGCAGGAACAATTCCCGTGGATATTATTTCATATATCGATTTAGTTGCCTCCTCAACACTGTTAAAATTTACAAGTACTGCGGTAAAATACTGGGGCAGCGGAGCCAGGCGAAGGGTAATTGCAGTTATTACGCCAAGAGTCCCCTCCGATCCTGTAAAGAGGCGGCACAGATCATATCCAGATGAAGTTTTAACCGCATTGGAACCTGAGTGTATCATCTCCCCAGAGGGAAGAACAACCTCCAGCTTCATTACATAATCCTTTGTGGCGCCATATTTCAGGGTTTGGATACCGCTGGCGTTATTGGCCACCATCCCTCCTATGGTAGCAGGTGCCCCTGGATCAGGAGGAAAAAAAAGCCCTTTTTTTGAAAATTTTTTATTTAATTCCGTATATACAACTCCAGGTTCCACAATTACCTGAAAGTCCTCCTCTTTTTCCTCCAGTATCCTGTTCATTTTCTGCATATTCAAAACAATCCCCCCCTTGACAGGTATGGGGTTTCCTTCAAGACTGGTTCCCGCCCCCCACGGGGTAACAGGAATCTTTTTCTCATTTGCTATCTCAATAACTTTTTGTACATCATGGCCCGACTGTGGAAAAACAACCAGTTCAGGGAGGCATCGCGTGTGAAAGGATTCATCTTTGGAATGAAGCTCAATAACAGATTTTCCCGTGGAAAGCCCTTTTATACCAACGGCAGCTTGAATTTGGGCGATAGTATTTTTTGTCATACTTCCATAATCCATAATTAAGTCCTTGTTTTTTAGTGTTGGTATTAATTATTGTTTATACCTGGTTGCTATACATATCAGCTGGATAGTTACATGCAAATTAAGAAAACAGGCTTTTTTTCACCGCCTGAAGTACTGATTCAGGGGTAATAAGCTCCATGCAGTTATGATGACCAATGGGACATTTCCCTTTATGGCAAGGGGAACAGTCAAGTTTTTTTCGTAGAAGAATAGTCTTCTCCAAATTCGAATTAGTATATTCCGGGTCAGTAGGTCCCATTATAACAACCACTGGAATATTAAAGGCCACAGCATAATGCCTTGGACCTGTATCATTTGTAATTAACAGATCACATCTTTTAATCAGAGGCTTTAGCAAGGCAAGATCCACCTGGTCAGGGTAGGTATTAATAATGGGAGCCCTGCTTTTTTTTATTATGGATGCTGCAATATCTTTTTCCCCGGGGCCTGCGAATAACAGAATTTTGCAATTAAATTCATCATCAATCAATTGGGCAAGTTTTGCAAAATATTCTTCAGACCAGCACTTGGAAGAACCGAATTTTGCTCCGGGATTTATTCCTATAACTGTATCTTTCGTGCTGATACGATACTTTTCAAGGAGTTTTTCCCCTTTTTCCCTTATTAAATCAGAAAAATAAAGTTTTGGCCCCAGGGAGGTATCGGGGTTTAATTTGAGCCAGGTGCAAATTTTTATATAATATTCAACCATGGAAACAGGCATATATTTTCTGTTTTTAATAACAGGTAGAGGCCCTCCGGTCAGCAAAAAAGATCTGCCGTTTCTTTTATATCCAAATATTTTTTTTACCCCACTCAGCTTTGCAATACCGGCGGCTCTGAATGTATTGGGGAAAAGAACAGCCATATCAGGTTTCTGTTCACGTATGCTTTTCACCAGATTATAATAGCCTTTAACGGTTTTATCGCTGCAGTCGATAATCTGGTCAAACCAGGGACTGTCTTCTATTATTCGGCTTGCATATTTTCTTATTACACCTATGATTTTTGCGTCAGGATAAGAATTACGCAAAAGCTTAAAAGCCGGAGTTGCCATTACAACGTCACCCACCCAGTTAGGGCAAAAAATAATAAGCGTATTAATATGTTTTTCCATAATTATTAAGTATAGATCTCTTTTTTTTAGAAAACCTTCACAGGTTTAAAAATTTGGAATTAACTCTAATCTCAGTAATAGACTGAGCTATAATAAAAGTAAGTATTCAGCTACTGGTTAATTTTGCATTCTAACAAATTTTGGTCAACAAGAAAATATTTTTTCGATACTCTTGGATTTCGAAGTGAATAATGATATAAAAAAAAGAATGTACCTATTCAGCGTCACTGGTTTAATCAGATCATACCTGTTGCCGTACATATAAGCTTCTCGTATTTTCTCGTCTTTTCTTTTTTTTGCAACTTTCTAACCGGACACTACGTATTTTGCCTGGGAACAGGAAAGAATATTGAAAAATTTAACAGCCATTGCCCTGAGCGGGGGTGTGGACTCAATGGTAACGGCTTATCTGCTAAAACAAAAAGGCCATAACCTTGTGGGAATCCATTTTTATACAGGTTATGGAGATCAAAGTGAAAATAAACTATCTGAAATTGCAGAAAAAACAGGGGTCGACCTGAAAATTTTAGACTGTTCCGCTGAATTTAAATCAAGAGTTATAGATTATTTTATCAAAGCCTATGTCTCCGGACTGACACCGAATCCCTGTATTGTATGTAACCCCCTGATAAAGTTTGGAACAGTTTTATCATTTGCAAAAAAACTGGGGGCGACATCCCTGGCAACGGGTCATTACGCCAGGATAAACAAAGATGATTTTGGAAAATATCATCTTTTACGGGGAATTGATAAGAAAAAAGATCAATCCTATTTTCTATCCAGGCTGACACAGGAACAGTTATCCTTTGCATGTTTTCCCCTGGGGAATATAACCAAGGATGAGGTGAAAAAAATTGCCGCGGGAAAAGGCCTTGCCTCTTTAGCCGGCAATGAAAGTCAGGATATCTGTTTTACCGAAAATAAGACCTATGGAGAATTTATTGCCGGGCAATCCCAGGATAAATCAAGGGCCGGAATCATAGAAGATGTTACTGGAAATATAATCGGCGAACACCAGGGGCTCCATCTTTTTACCGTGGGTCAGCGCCGTGGTATTAACTGCCCTGCCTCAGAGCCATATTATGTAATACGGATCGATATTAAAAGAAACAGGCTTGTGGTCGGCTTTAGGGAAAATATATATTCCAGAGAACTGGAAACTGAAAATATAAACTGGATTAATAATAGACCTTCAGCTCCAATCAGAGTTGCAACACAGATAAGGGGGCGTCATATTCCTGCGCCATCAACTCTTTTTCCGGCAGGGGAGAGCAAGGCAAAAATTATTTTTGACAAACCACAGTCCTCCATAACTTCGGGACAGGGTGCTGTTTTTTATCAAGGGGATGAAGTTATAGGCGGAGGATGGATAGCAAGTTAAGTATGGCTAATTATACCATTACAACATTAGGCTGCAAAGTAAATCAGTGCGAATCTGCATCCATGGCAAAAGATTTTGAAAAATCGGGTTTCTCTGAACTTTCACAGTCAGATAAAACAGAACCTGAGTACTGCATAATAAACACCTGTACAGTTACACAAAAAGCCTCCATGCAATCGAGGCAGGAAATAAGAAAGGCAATCCGTGCCTATCCAAATGCCAGGATAATCGTAACCGGCTGTTATGCCCAGACCGAACCTGATGAAATCAGAAAAATCGACGGTGTGCACCATGTTGTGGGGCATACAGACAAAAAAAATATCCCGGAAACAATTGTTAAGGCGCCTTTAAATGATTGTTCTGAATCCTGTAAAAAAAAACCTGTTTCCATAGACTCCAGAAAAAGAACAAGGAGTTTTTTTAAAATTCAGGACGGATGCAATGCTTTTTGTACTTATTGCATAGTCCCCTATGCCCGGGGCCGCAGCCGAAGTCTTTCCCCTGATGAGGTTTTTGCCGGCTTAAAGGGATTAAAGAACTCAGGATACAAAGAAACAGTGTTAACAGGAATACACCTGGGTGTCTACGGGGATGATCTTGTTCCGAAAACCAGTTTATACAAACTGTTAAAACAAATAGAAAAATTTCATTTTCTTAAACGGGTAAGGCTAAGCTCCATTGAGCCCTGTGAACTTTCCGACAATATTATAAAGCTGGTATCAAAATCAGATATTTTTTGTAATCATTTTCATATTCCCCTGCAAAGCGGAGATAATAAAATTCTGAAAAAGATGCACCGGCCCTATGACAGACGGCTTATAAAAGAGTTAATCAGTAAAATTCATCAATTGCTCCCTGAGGCCGCCGTGGGGTCCGATTTTCTCATAGGCTTTCCAGGAGAAGATGACAATGCTTTTGCAAATACCTGCTCATTAATCAAAGAATTACCCATCACCCATCTCCATATTTTCCCCTTTTCCCGGCGTAAGGGGACCAGAGCCGCGGAATATCCTGACCAGGTTGACTCGAAGATTATCAAGGCCAGGTGTAAAAAAGTAAGGGAGATAGGGATTAGAAAGACAAGTGAGTTTTATGAAAAATTTATCGGAAAGGATGTAGAAATACTCGTTGAAGGAAAAAAAAGATCAGGGGGTTTTTTACAGGGAACAACGTCAAATTACATACCTGTTATTATTAAAGGGCCGGATGATTTAATAAATACCTTTGTTCAGGCTGAAATTTATGACCTGGGAAAAAATGGACTTCCCCAGGCAAAGATCTTGAGCTGTTCATAATTATTTTGTTTAGGAACGGAGATGAAATAAGTTGAACGAAATAGCTTGATATTCCTGCGTTTTCGCGCCTTGCCAGCCAGG
>CAZNFB010000124.1:0-7745 GCA_964572105.1 uncultured Desulfobacteraceae bacterium | reverse complement strand
CCAGCCAGGCGCCTCAACACTTAAAATTGCGAACTTATTTCGTCCCCGTTCCTTATGTGAAATTTTCTACCACAGATAAACCTATAGATTGTGTGACGATTTATAAACCAGGCAGACTATTTAGTGCCTTATAAATTGCTTTCTGTCAAAAAAAAAATATTTTTTCATTTTTTACTTGACTATATTATGGATTTATATTTTATGGCTAGAACTGGATAATTCTGGATAATTCTGGACAATTATGTAATTCTGGGTAATTATGTTTAGGGAAAATTCTTCACATAAGATTGATGCTAACGGGAGATTAATTATTCCCGTCCGATTTCACCCCCTTATACGCGAAGGAGGAGAGAATGGCGTTATGGTAACCAGAATGGACAACACGCTGGTTGCATATCCTTTTGATAAATGGAGAATCCTTGAAGCCAAAATATTGTCTTTACCCATAAAGTCTGATGGAATGCGCCGGTTTAGAAGAATTTTCATAGGGAGCTCATCTGAGTGTTTCCTTGATAAAAATAATCGTATAGTGATTTCTCCATCATTAAGGGCATATGCTGGATTAAAAAAAGAAGTTATTCTTGTGGGGGTCTTGGATCATTTTGAAATATGGTCCCACGATAACTGGGAAAAGGAGAACCTCCAGCATGTGGAAGATTTGAAAGATGAAGAGTTAAAGAGCCAGATAGCAAGTTTAGGGATTTAAATTTATGACTTATAAACATGTCCCTGTTATGCAAAAAGAGGTATTATTTTATCTAAACTGCCGGCCGGGAAAAATTTTCGTTGATGGAACCCTTGGCGGCTCAGGTCATGCCGCCTCCATATGTAACAGCATAGTTCCCCACGGACTTTTGATAGGAATAGATCAGGATATTGATTCAATAAATAATGGAGAAAAAGTTCTTTCCCCTTTTAAATCGAACATACGCCTGGTTAATGATAATTTTTCAAACCTCCATTTAATTCTTTCCGAATTAGGAATATCCGGAGTTGATGGAATTCTCCTTGACCTTGGAATTTCTTTTAACCAGCTCATGTTAAGCGGAAGAGGGTTCAGTTTTAATGAAGATTCTCCCCTTGATATGAGGATGGATACCAGCTCAAAGGTCAGGGCAGCAGATTTGGTTAATGATTTGGATGAAAAAAGCCTTTCAAAAATTTTTAGAAAATTTGGAGAAGAAAAAAGGTCTAAACAGATTGCCCGTAAAATAGTCAATGCAAGAAAAGATGGAGCAATTAAAACAAGTAAAGAACTAAGTGATATTGTTCGCAGTGCTCTCCCATCAAAAATTTTGCGTACCGGAAAAACTCATCCTGCCACACGTGTATTTATGGCGTTGAGAATTGCTGTAAACAAAGAGCTTGAAATGCTTGAATCTTTTATGGGAAATGTTGACAGCCTGTTGAATCCCGGGGGAAGATTATGTGTAATATCCTTTCATTCCCTGGAAGATCGTTTGGTTAAACAAGGGATAAAGGCGCTGGAAAAAGGGTGCACCTGTCCTGCTGATTTTCCCATATGTACATGTAATAAAAAAAAAGTTGCCAGGGCCTTAACAAAAAAGGTGGTCAGGCCGACTGAACAAGAGATTGCTTTAAATCCACTGGCAAGGAGTGCAAAATTAAGAGCAATGGAGTTGCTGTAAATATATATGATTCATCCCGGTGACGAAGCAATATGAAAAATAACAAATATATACTATTTTTTATTGTTACAATGTTCGTATTTCTGGCGGAATGGTTCTGTTTTGCCTGGTGCCGTGTTCAGTGTGTTGGAATAGAATATAAAATATCAGAGGAGAACACAAGGTATAAAAAGTTGGATACCATACAAAACGATTTAAAGATAGAACGTGCAAAGCTGAGATCGCCCAATCGTTTGTCCCAATTTGCAAAAAAATATTTAAACCTGAAAGAGCCGACTTCAGAGCAGATAATTATTCTTCCATGACAAAATCTGATAAAAAAAAACAAAAACTGAGAAATAATACAATAGGTTTTTTCCTTGCCTTTTTGTTTTTGATAATTGCTTCAAGGGCTGTATATATTCAGGCGATTGGTCTTGAACGTATTAAAGGACAAGGGAACATACAGGGGAAGGGCAGTTTAACCATTTATGGGAAACGGGGCAACATACTTGATGCGAATTATCAGGAGATGGCAATGAGCTGTGTTCGCGAAGCATATTCCATAGGAGCATCTCCTAAAAAGGTCAGGGAAAAACAAAAAACTGCGGCTGAGCTTGCCAGGATACTGAAAATTGATGAAAAAAAATTATATAAAAAATTTATTTCCGATAAAAATTTTATATGGGTGAAACTTAATGTCACCTCCCAGGTGGCAGAAAAAATACGATCCCGTAGATTTGCCGGAATCAACTTTACACCCACCCAGATTAAGAGCCGTATTTATCCCAACGGAACCATGGCTGCGCAGATAATCGGGTTTGCAGGGGTTGATAAAGGGCTGGAAGGTCTTGAATATCACTATAACGAATCTTTAAAAGGAGGTGAAGACAAATCAACATTTCTAAGGGATGCTTCCGGTCGCAGAGTTACCAGTAAAAACGGGCATGAAACTAATACCGGCTATAATGATGGAAAAAATATTGTTCTCACCATTGACAGCAGGATTCAGCATATTACCGAGTATGCTTTGGAGGAGAGTGTTAAAAAGTTTTCAGCAAAATCAGGAATAGCCATTGTAATGGTGCCGAAAACAGGTGCAATATTGGCAATGGCCAATTGCCCATTTTTTAATCCAAATCATTATAATAAGTTTGGCATGGATTTGTGGAGAAATCGGGCAGTTACAGATTGCTTTGAGCCAGGCTCCACCATGAAGATTTTTACTGCAGCAGCCGTTTTAGAATCGGAAAAATATACTCCAGGCACCCTTTTCTATTGTGAAAACGGAGAATACAGGGTCGGGAGAAAAATAGTCCATGATACCCATGAGCACGGGTATCTTTCCCTTCCGCAGGTTATTAAATATTCAAGCAACATAGGTGTGGTTAAAGCTGTTGAATTTATAGGGAAAAAGAGCCTGTACAACAGTTTGTACGCTTTTGGCTTCGGGGGAAAAACCGGAATAGACTGCCCGGGAGAGATATCTGGCTATATTCCCCATTTCAGGCGGTGGAAAAAAATAGATGCGGGGAACATAGCTTTTGGTCAGGGGGTATCAGTTACGGCGCTGCAGTTAATATCCGCAGTCTGTGCAGTTGCCAATAACGGAGTTCTTATGAAGCCTTACATGGTTCAGGGAATAACCGATCATAATGACGGGGTAATAGAAACATTTGCTCCAAAAATAGTAAGAAGGGTTATTTCTGAAAAAGATGCAGGAGAAATTATAAAAATGATGAAATCGGTGGTCAGCGAAAAAGGAACAGGAGTAAATGCTGCCCTTGATGATTATTCAGTCTGTGGGAAAACAGGGACTGCCCAGAAAATTGGTAAAGATGGGAAATATTCAAAAAAACAATATGTTGCCTCATTTGTAGGCTTTGCCCCTGCAGACAGACCAGAAGTTGCTGTTCTTGTTATTGTTGATGAGCCGGAAAAAGAGCATTACGGAGGGACAGTGGCGGCACCCGCATTTAAAGATATTATAGATAAGACTCTTTATTACCTGAATGTTCCGTTGGAAAACAGGTTCAGGTCAAACCTGGTACACAGGGTCCATGGGAATCAATGAGACTGTCAGTTTTATTAAAAGGGATTTGTTCAACAGAGGTTGAAATAAGTTATAATGGCCAGGGGTTATCTTTTTTTGATCCTGAAATAGACTCTGTTCATTATAGTGCCCAGGATGTCAGAGAGGGGGGGCTTTTTGTAGCCATAAAAGGGTTTGCAGCAGATGGCCATGATTTTATCGATTTGGCCCTGGCAAAAGGGGCCGTAGCAGTTGTTACGGAAAAACCTGTTAAAAAAAAAGGAATATTTATTCAGGTCAAAAATACAAGAAGGGCTCTTTCCATGATATCTGCCAGATTTTTTTATGACCCTTCAATGAGCCTGGTTGTTGTCGGCATAACAGGAACAAACGGAAAAACAACAACCGCATTTATCCTGGAGAGTATTCTGCAGAAAGCCGGTTTTGAAGTTGGAGTAATAGGAACAATCAACTATCGTTATTGCGGTAAAATATTTGATAACCCCATGACAACCCCTGAATCTGCTGATTTGCATCTGATTTTGTCTGAAATGCTTAAAGCTGGAGTAACCCATGTTGTAATGGAGGTTTCATCCCACGCACTCGATCTTTATAGAGTCGATCATTGCTGGTTTGATGTGGGTATTTTTACAAATCTTACAAGGGATCATCTTGATTACCATAAAGATATGGAAACATACTGGTCATGTAAGAAAAAAATGTTTACGGAAAATCTGAAATTTGCACCAAAGGAAAAGACCTTTGCTGTGATTAATTGTGATGATTCCAGGGGGAAGGAACTGTATGGCATTTGTGAAGGCCACAAAATTTCCGTTGGCCTGTCAAAGGGAAATATTATTACTCCTCTGCTTTTGAGGGAAGACCTGACCTCTACTCTAGGAAGATTTTCTTGTCCAGGCACAGCCTTTGATTTTAAATCCTCCCTTGTCGGGAGGCATAATCTCCAGAACATTGCATGTGCTGTTGGTGCAGGTGTTGCCCTGGGAATAGATCCTGACAGTATAAAATCTGGTATTGAAGCTTTAAAGTATGTTCCGGGCCGTCTTGAACCTGTTTTAAACAGATATGACAGGTTTATTTATGTTGATTATGCACATACCCCCGATGCACTGAAACATGTACTTTTGACATTAAAAGAGATGTCTTTGGGGAAACTTATTTGCGTATTCGGATGCGGGGGGAACAGGGATAAGGGGAAACGTTTTTTAATGGGAAAAGTTGCAGGATCTTTTTCAGACCTTGCGGTAATAACATCTGATAATCCCAGGAATGAAGAGCCCATGGATATCATCAATGACATAATTAAGGGGATCTCCGAAAACAGGCACTATGTACAGCAGGATCGTAAAAGTGCAATAGAACTTGCCCTTGGTTTATCTGAAGCAGGGGACACTGTACTTATTGCGGGGAAAGGGCCTGAACCCTATCAGCTAATCGGGGGAAAGAGTTTTCCCTTTGATGATAGAGAAGAGACAAAAAAAGCAATAAACAGGATTTGGGGCCAATGACAAAGCTGCTATCCTGGAAATGTAAAGATATAATCAAAGCGACAGGAGGTAGTCTTCTGACAGGAGGGCAGGGAGATCTGTTTGAAAATATCTCAATAAATTCAAGGGATATATGTCCCAACACCCTTTTTGTTGCTATCAAAGGAAATAATCATGACGGCCACGACTTCATGGCCCATGCTTTAAAGAACGGGGCATCAGGTTTTTTAATAAACAGGGAGAAGCTCCCGGTTTTGCATAATCTGGAAACAGGAAAGGAAAAAATAACCTGCCTGGCAGTTGAAGATACAATTATAGCATTGGGGGATTTGGCTTCTTTTAATATTAAAAGGTCAGGGGTTTCGGTTGTTGCCATAACAGGCTCCAGTGGAAAAACCACAACCAAAGAGATGACCGCTGCTGTTTTGGGCAAAGGGTTTAACACGCTTTCAACCCCTGGGAACTACAATAACAATATTGGGCTGCCTTTAACGGCTTTTAAGCTTGGTTCCTTTCACCAGTGGGCTGTTTTAGAGCTGGGAATGAACAGGCCGGAAGAGATAAAAAATCTGGCAGGCATTTGTAATCCTGATATCGGTGTAATAACAAACATAGGCCATGCCCACATAGGAGCCTTCGATTCCATTGAGGGGATAGTTGCTGCAAAGGCTGAACTTGCTGAAAAAATAAAAAATAATGGTGTTCTGGTTTTAAATGGGGATGACCCAAGAGTGCTGCAGATCGGGAAAAGAACATCAAAACGTCTCCTGGTTTACGGAACAGGGAGCAATGCCGAAATAAAGGGGGAAAAAATAAAAAAAACCCCGGAAGGTATCTCTTTTACGCTGAATCTTCCAGGGGAAAAAATAAATATAGAGCTTAAGGCTCATGGAGAGTTTATGGTTTTAAACGGGCTTGCTGCAGCCTCCGCAGGCTTTTTGGCAGGCTTGGACGTAACAAAAATAAAAGCCGGGCTTGAAGATTTTCTCCCTGAAGGTGGGAGATTCAATCTCCTTAAGACAGAAAACGGAATCCATATTATCAATGATACCTATAATGCCAATCCTGATTCAATGAAAGCAGCCATGGGAACCCTTAATTCATTAAGGGGGCATAAAAGAGGCCTCCTTGTTCTGGGCGATATGCTCGAACTGGGAAAGCATGGAGATTCCATGCATATGGCAATTGGCGCTTTTGCAGCCGATTCAGGGGCGGAAAAGCTTTATTTAACAGGGGTTTTTGCAGATCAAATTGCCCAGGGGGCTTTAAGCAGGGGGATGACGCATCAGAATATATTTGTGGGAACAAAAAAAGAGGTTGTTGAGGCTTTGTCGCGGGAAACAACGCCGGGCGACTGGGTTTTGGTTAAAGGCTCCAGGGGATCATCCATGGAGGATGTGGTAACCGGATTGGCGGGGTAACAGAGGACAATTGATGCCAAACGTCAGGGCCTGACCCCTTTTTATTTATTTAATTTTTTTCAAGATTCATAAAATTATGTTTTATCACTTATTATACCCGTTACATACAACATTATCCGTTTTTAATCTTTTTAGATATATAACTTTTCGTGCAATTTACGCAGGCTTGACAGCTTTTTTAATATGTTTTTTGCTGGGCCCCTGGGTTATCAGAAAGCTTACTTCTTTAAAAATTAAGCAGCATATAAGAAAAGAAGGCCCAAAAGAACATTATGAGAAGGCAGGAACCCCAACGATGGGTGGGATTCTAATTGTTGGATCGGTTTTACTTTCAACTTTTCTATGGGCAAATCTGACTAATTTTTATATTTGGGTTGTCATTCTTGTTACCCTTTGTTTCGCCTTGATAGGTTTTCTTGATGACTATCTCATGCTCGTAAAAAAACAGAACAAAGGTTTAAGTGCAAAAAAAAAAATTATGCTGCAGGTGATAGTTGCTCTCACCGCAGGAATAATATTGTCCCTTTACCCTGATTTTTCAACACGTGTAACTATCCCGTTTTTTAAAGGGATTTCCCTTGATCCAGGCCTGGGGTACATAGCCATTGCCGCCATAGTGATTATCAGTGCTTCCAACGCAGTTAACCTGACAGATGGCCTGGATGGTCTTGCAATTGGACCGATCATTGTAGCCTTTGCGGTATATATGCTCTTCGCCTATGTGACAGGACATTTTAAGATAGCCGATTATCTCCAGCTCGATTTTGTCCCGGGCTGCGGAGAGATTACGGTTTTTTGCGGAGCAATGGCGGGGGCAGGAGCAGGTTTTCTATGGTACAACACATACCCTGCCCAAGTATTTATGGGGGATACAGGTTCTCTTTCCACGGGAGCTGCCCTTGGCACTGTGGCGATAATTACAAAGCAGGAAATACTTCTTATATTGGTGGGGGGGCTTTTTGTCATAGAGACCCTTTCTGTTATTTTTCAGGTCGGTTTTTTTAAAATGACCAATGGAAACAGGATTTTTAAGATGGCTCCCCTTCATCATCATTTTGAACTTAAGGGGTGGCCTGAACCCAAGGTTACTGTCCGGTTTTGGTTGGTTGCAATAATTCTTGCACTGATTTCTTTTAGTACACTTAAGATCAGGTAA
>CAZNFB010000123.1:0-7843 GCA_964572105.1 uncultured Desulfobacteraceae bacterium | reverse complement strand
CTTTTTTTCTTCCTGTTTCTGTTTCCATGAATATCAGTTTTTTTATTGTTGCGTTTATTGTCACCGCTGTGGTTATCAGGGCTGATCCATGGTGGAATCCCAGATATTTTATTCCCCTTGGGGGGATGGTTATAGGAAATTCAATGAACGCTGTTGCCATAGCCCTAGAGCGATTGCTAAACGATTTAAGAACAAAACAGCAGGAAATAGAGATGAAGCTCTGTCTTGGAGCAGATTATAAAGAGGCGAGCAGGGAAATTGTAGGAAACGCCATGAAATCTGGAATGATTCCTTCAATCAATTCGATGATGGCCGCAGGAATAGTCTTTATTCCGGGAATGATGACCGGCCAGATTATTGCCGGCGCCGATCCAGGGCTTGCCATAAAATACCAGATAGTTGTAATGCTTATGCTTGTGGGTTCAACAACTTTATCCACCCTGTTTGTTGTGCTGATTGTGCGCAAGCTCTGCTTTGGCGCCGGGCATCAGCTCCTTTTGCGGCCCCGGGATGCTGAGTGATTATTATTCTTTTTTATAACGGCCCATAAGTGTTCCCTTGGCTAAAACATGGCCATCCATGGCTTTCATTATTTTTTTCTTATTGGCCTTCACAGGGCTAAGGTCTATGGTTTTGTCCAGGGCGTAAATATTAAAGAAATAACGGTGGGTTCCAAAGGGCGGCTTGGGGCCCTTGTACCCTGTTTTCATAAACGATGTTTTTCCCTGTTTCATACCGTTATCCAGGGTTCCGGTGATGGGGATGGCCGCGGGAATAGATGTTGTCCCAGGGGGAATATCGTATACAATCCAATGTACCCATGATGGTATTAGAAATTTTGGTATGGGTATGTCCGGATCTTCCATTATTATCACAAAAGATTTAGTCCCATCAGGGGAACCCTCCCATGATATGTCCGGTGAAATGTTTTCACTGTTTAATGTATATTTTATTGGAATCATTGAACCTTCATTAAAAGCAGAACTCGTTACTGTAAGCTCTTGCCGGGATTTAGCATCCATGTTGTATCTCCATTTTTTTTATTATAAAATTGAGTTTAAAATAATTCAGTGATTATAATCCCTTGATTTTCATATAATAGCTTTTTTTAAATATCAAGGATTTCCTTTTACAGTGACGGTAAAATTGTTCCTTGACAGTAATAAAAAATATCTTTAGGATGCCTAAATATTAATTTACTTAACCTGTAGGGATACTAATAATTAGAATGACAACTTATCGCGGTGATACAGACATTGTTAAGCAGGCCAGATCAATTTTTTCCGCAACCCTGATGATTCGTGACCGTATGTTCAGGGTTCATGTTGAAAATATTAATAAGCAGATCAGAAAACAGGGCTTTGCTGAACTTTCAGTTCCCCAGCTCCATATGCTTATGACAATCAGAAAAGGAAAAGATGTCCATGTATCGGAGCTTGCAGATCTCCTTGGTGTTTCTCCCCCATCTGTATCTGCCATGGTGGACAGGCTTGTTGAAAAGGGGATTATTCTCAGGGAGCATAGTAAAAAGGACCGGCGCAAGGTGATGGTTCGGGTTTCTGCTGCTGCTGAGAAAGATTTTGCGGAATTTGACAGAAATGCCATGGAGTCATTTGTTGAACTGATTGAAAAAATAGGTCCGGAGACCACCAACAGCTGGTGCAGTGTTCTTGAGAAAGTCAAAGATGTTATTGAACAGGAATATTAGCGGGAAATATAGATGAATTTTAAAATAAACTCTGAAAACGGCAGGCATGTTCTCAAACGAATTGTGATATCTGCTATGATCCTTGGCATTGGCGTAATCGGCATGCTGTGGTTAACCATGTTTAAGAAACCTCCTGATAAGGCTCCAGACAAAGAGCGGCCAATACGGGTTGCTGCTGTGCGCGGGGTTTTTGAAGATATACCTGTCTTTATAACCGGTTATGGAGAGGTTCGCGCGTTAAATACTCTTTTAATTGCGCCGGAAATTTCAGGTAAAATAGTAGAAATTAATTCAAGGCTGGAATCAGGGGAAATTATACCTGCAAATGAGATTCTGTTTAAAATCGATCCCAGAAATTATCTGTCGGCCCAAAAACAGGCTGGGGCAGCGGTTAGTCAGTGGAAAAATGTAATATCAAGGCTTAAAAAAGAATTCGCTGTTAAAAAGGAGCGGATCAAAACCCTTAAGCGGAATCAGGAACTGGCAGAGTCTGAGTTTAAGCGCGTTTTTGAACTCTTTAAAAATGATAATGTCGGCACACGCTCGGGTGCGGATGCTGCTGAACAGCTATTTAATACTTCTGCAGATCGCGCGGACCAGATGCGCCAGGAACTTGCCCTTTATCCAATCCGGATAAAAGAGGCGCAGAGCAGTCTTGCTGCCGCAACCGCAAATCATGAGCTTGCAAAGGCAAACCTTGAAAGGTGTGTTGTCAGAACCCCTTTTACGGGGCGGATAAAAGATGTCAGTCTGGAAAAAGATCAATATGTATCCCCCGGCTTTAAAGCGGTTACCCTGGCTGATGATTCTATTTTTGAGTTGAAAGTCTCTTTGGACAGTGACGATGCCCGGAAATGGTTATCCTTCAGGGATGATGGGGTTTCTGGAAAAACAGCCTGGTTTAACAGGGTAACCAATGTAAGTTGCAAAATACGCTGGACAGAAGATCTCTCCGGAAATATCTGGGAGGGAACCCTTAATCGTGTGATAAAATTTAACCAGGAGACCAGGACTCTGACAGTGGCCATCAGAATCGATGCCCGGAATGCCGGCAAAAACCGGAAACCAGGGCTCCCCCTGCTGGAAGGTATGTTTTGTCTGGTGGAGATACCCGGAAAAATACTCAATAATGTTATAAGAATTCCCCGCTGGGCTGTCAGTTTTGAAAACAGAGTATATACATCAGTAAATAACCGCCTCAAAACCATATCGGTTACAGTTGCAAGGATTGAAGGAGAAGAGGCATTTATCTCAGCCGGTATTTCCCCTGGAGAGATCCTGATCATCACAAGGCTCATCGACCCTTTTGAAAATTCTCTCCTTGAGATAACGGAGATAAAAAATTCATCAGACAAGTGGAGGGGCAAAGAATAATGAAACAGATTCTGGCCGCCTTTGCGCAGCATACGGTTTTTGCCAATATTCTCATGGCACTAATTTTTTTTTCAGGGGGACTTGCCTTAAAATCAATGGTCAGGGAGACCTTCCCTGAATTTTCCCTTGATATGATTTCTGTTTCCGTACCATATCCCGGTGCTGATCCCGAGGAGGTGGAGGAGGGAATAAGCCGTAAAATAGAAGAGGCCATAGAAGGACTTGAAGGGGTAAAGCAGTATACAACAAAGGCAAGGGAGAACATAGGGACCGCAACTATCGAAGTGAGTAAAGGATATGATGTTAATGAAGTCCTTGATAGAGTGAGGAGCAGGATTGATGGCATTTCGAGCTTCCCCGTGGATGCTGAAAAACCTATTATAAAAGAGATCCTTATAAAAGATGTTGTTATTCTTTTTCATCTTTCAGGGGATATGTCAAAGCGGAGTTTAAAGGAATGGGCAGAGGGTGTAAAGGATGAAATAAGGGGTAATCCAGGAATCTCCCAGGTTGAAATTTTCGGAGGACGGGAATATGAGATCGGAATTGAAGTATCAGAAGAGAACCTTCGCAAGTATAATTTGACACTTTCAGCGGTTGCAAAAGCCATACAAAGGAGCAATCTTAACCTTGCGGGGGGGACAATCCGCTCCCATGGTGAAGAGATACGGGTGAGAACCATGGGGCGTAAATATACAGCCAAAGAACTCGCCTCCATTGTGGTCATTGCAGGTTCCGGCGGTGAAATCATAACCCTTGACCGTATAGCCGTGATAAAGGACGGATTTGTTGAAGATCCGCTGAATGCTCTGATCGATGGAACAGATTCAATTTTACTCATTGTATATAAAACACCGGATGAAGATGCCCTTGAAATTTCAGAAGCTGTTAATGATTTTGTCAGCAAAAAGAGTTTACAGCTGCCGGAAGGTATGGATATAAAAATTTTTTATGATGGAACAGATATTCTTCGGGGCAGAATAAATTTAATGGTTAAAAACGGAATCATAGGAATGTTCATAGTTTTTATTCTACTCTGGGTTTTCATGGATGCACGTTTATCCTTTTGGTGCGGAATGGGAATGCCCATTTCAACCGCAGGTGCTCTGGGCATTTTATGGGGAATTGGAGGTACCATAAATATGATTTCCCTTTTCGGGTTCATCATGGTGCTCGGAATTGTGGTGGATGATGCTATTGTGGTGGGGGAAGCGATCTTTGTGCACCGGAAACAGGGAAAAGCTCCTTTAAAGGCGGCGGTGGAAGGTGTCAGCGAGGTTGGTCTGCCGGTTGTGGCGGCTGTAATAACAACAATAATAGCATTTATTCCCCTTGCTTTTGTGGGGGGAACCATGGGTAAATTCATAGCAATACTGCCGAAAGTAGTCATAGCCTGTCTTGTTATATCACTTCTGGAATGCCTTGTTCTCCTCCCTGCCCATCTGAATCATCTCCCTGATTTTAACACAGATGCGATTACAGGTAAAAAAGGACTCAAAAACAGATTTGACTCTTTTCACAGATTCACGGGGAACGCTCTGGAGTTATTTGTGGAAAAGGTTTATATGCCGTTTTTGGGAAAAGTTCTTACCTGGCGTTATATATCCCTTTGTACCGCCATAAGTATTTTGCTGCTGGCAATGGGTTTGATGAAAAGTGGAATCATGAAGTTTGAAGTCTTTCCGGAAGTTGACGGTTTTGTTATAACTTCCACTGTGAAATTTCCCAGTGGGACCCCTCCCCATGTGACCAGGGCTGCCCTTGATCAGGTGGAGGCTGCCCTGGGGAGGGTGGCAGGCGGAACCAGGACTATTTCAGGGGAACCTTTGGTTGTTAAATCTTTGTCCCTTGTGGGGCAGACTTTGTCTGACATGTCTGAAATCGGGCCGAATCTCGGCAGTGTTCAGGCGATTCTTCTGGAATCGGAAAAACGGGGAATTCATTCAAAGGAACTCCTTGTTAAGTGGGAAAAAGAGACGGGTCTTATCCCCGGCGTTGAATCGATCACGTTTCAGGGGATGGCGGCGGGTCCCCCTGGGGCCCCCATAGAAATCTGGATTCAGGGATATGATAACAATGATATTGTAAATGCTGCAAATGAACTTATGACACGGTTACGTCAGTTTGAGGGAGTATACCAGATACATTCTGATTTTTCCCCCGGTAAAAATGAGATTCGCTTTGAGCTTAAACCGGAAGCAAGGACCCTTGGTTTGACTGTAAACGACCTGGCCAGGCAGATCCATGCCGGATTTTACGGGGAAGAGGCTGTGAGACTGCAGCGGGGCCGTGATGATATTCGCGTCAAGGTCCGCTATACTGCAGATGAAAGGAGCAGGCTTTCGGAACTTAAAAATGTTCGCATACGGACTCCAAGGGGGCATGAAGTCCCCCTTAAGTCTGTGGCAAACATCGCTTTTTCGCCCGGTTTTTCGACCATCACCCGTACAGACGGAATGCGGGTGGTTGCAGTCAGTGCCGGTGTCGATACAAACAAGGCAAATGCCAATGAAATATTTGCTGAATTATCGAGTAATTTTTTCAGTTACATTAAAAATAAATATCCGGGAATACAGGTCTCTGTTCAGGGTGAGAAAAAAAAGATGCGTGAATCCTTTGGGAGTCTTTATGTTGGTTTCCCCCTGGCTGTTATGGGAATTTTTATAATCATAGCCACCCTGTTTAGTTCCTATATGCAGCCTCTGGTAATTATGTTCACAGTCCCCTTTGGTATAATCGGAGCAATACTGGGGCATTTGCTCTTTGGGTATGATCTTTCAATCATGAGTATTTTTGGTATGGTTGCCTTAACCGGTGTGGTGGTCAATGATGCCATCATTCTTATTGAACGGATTAATAAAAATATAGCCGACGGGATGCCTTTTTTTGAAGCAATAGAAAAAGGTGGTGCAAGACGGTTCAGGGCTGTATTTTTTACGACTCTTAGTACTGTGGGGGGGCTTACTCCGATGATTATGGAAAAGAACCTCCAGGCGGCAATGCTGATCCCCATGGCCTTATCCCTTGCAGCGGGGGTTGCATTTGCCACTCTTCTTACTCTGCTGCTGATTCCAAGTCTCATTGTGATTTTAAATGATCTGCGCCGCCTTGTACATCGTACAAGATACGGCAGATGGCCCACCAGAGAAGAGGTGGAGCCGGCTATTTTAAACAAATCAACTTTGTATGAATAAAGGCAGGGTCTGATGAAACAATTTTTATTTGTTATGATGGGATTATTTTTTTTTTTAACACTGGAGGTACCATGCTCCATGGCCGGGGGAAAAAAAGATCCTGTTTTTGATTCTGCCGGGGGGAATAAAACTACAGAAATTGGCGGGTGGCAAGGTATAAATCCCCTTAACCTTGAAGCCGCCTGTAAAATAGCAATTGCGGACAACCCTTCCATTGCCGCTGCTAAAGCACGGGTGGGCCAGGCAATTGAGCACCTTGCCCAGGCAAAATCTTTTTGGTGGCCCAGGATTGATCTAAATGGATCAGCATCCCGACTTTCTTATTCAGACAATGAATATGCTAAATCTCTTCAAACCGCCAGGTTCTTTGATCCCCTGGCCAAAACAGATGATTCTGAAGATATATACTTGGGAAATGCCGTAGCACAATGGACTGTTTTTAACGGGTTTAAGCGCTGGTTCGCCGCCGTGGCAGCCCGCCATGGCGCCCAGGAGAACAAAGAAGCTTTGATGGATATAAAACGTCTTGTTGCCGCAGCTGTTGGCTTAAGCTATCACAATGGACAGCTTGCCAGGGAAAAGGTTAAAATTGCCAAAGAAGATGAACTTTTTAACCGCAGGCAGATTAAAGAGGCGGAGGCCAGGTATCGTGTGGGTACGGGTTCGTTGAGTGATGTATTAAACTTCAAGGTTCAGGTAAATTCTGCCAGATCAAGCTCCATTAGTTTTAAACTAGAATATGAGATCGCCATGCATGTCCTGGCAGCCCTGCTGGGAATCCCTGATGCAAAATTCCCTTTAGATTTTGGGCTTGCATCCCTTGTACCTGAAACCGACGATGATATGGTTTTGCCTGAAATTGAGCCCCTTATAGCCCATGCCATGGAACATCGGCCGGACATTCTCCAGGGAAATTTATCTGTCAAGCGTGGTAAGTCGGGTGTGGGTGTTGCCAGGGCAGACTTTTTCCCCACCCTTGTTTTTTCCGGTTCAATTGATGGCAAAAGAATCGACAATCCACATTTTGAAGAAGATGATTTTGGCAGTTCAATCGGTTTGAATTTAACGTATAATCTTTTTGAAGGGGGCCTGACCATGGCAAAGGTCAGGGAGGCTGAGCAAAAACATAAAGAAGCAATAAAGAATCTTGAAAATACAAAAAATACTGTGGCATCAGAAGTAAGAAAAGCGCTTGCCCAGCTTAAGGCTGCCCAGGATGAGCTCCGGCTTCAGCGCCAAAATGCGCGTTTGGTCAAAAAGAATCGGGAGCTTGTGGAAAAGGGATATCAGGCCGGTCAGGCCTCGCTGGTCCGTTTAAATGAAGCCCAGCGCAACTTTAACACAGCCATGGGACGCCTTGCCCTGGCCCGGGTCGGCCTTTGCCAGGCCTGGCATAACCTTAAAATTAAAACAGCAGAGTAATCGGGCAACACCTTTTTTCTTGACTTTCCCAGGATTAACTTATTCGTTATATTGGTTCATGATCTACTAATTTCATATCACTTACTAAAGTTTCAGGAGCGATATCTTGTTCATTCGGCCAAGTCACAGCACCAAAAAAAACATA
>CAZNFB010000122.1:0-7897 GCA_964572105.1 uncultured Desulfobacteraceae bacterium | reverse complement strand
GTAATTTCTAAAACAAACCGGGAAATGTAAGGTCAGGACTCCTTTTTTTTATATGATCTATTACTTCACTAAAAAAACGGTCATGGGAAACGCCATGGGCAACTTTCCCGTCCAGGGTTCTGACTGAAAGAGTTTCAGCCTCTTTTTCTTTTTTCCCAATGGTCAGTACAAGGGGAATTTTATTTAACTGCGCATCCCTGACCTTTTTATTGAGACTCTCTGTCCTGGAATCGACTTCAGCGCGAATCTCTTCCATATCAAGTTTTCTTTTGATATCCTCAGCATAGGGGATGAGATCATCATTTATTGCAAGTATGGCAACTTGTACAGGGGCCAGCCAGAGTGGAAATTTTCCGGCAAAGTGTTCTATAAGTATACCTAAAAAGCGTTCTATTGATCCAAAAATTACTCTATGGATCATTACAGGACGGTGCTTTTCATTATCCCGTCCCACATATTCAAGCTCAAACCTTTCAGGAAGCGCCATATCAAGCTGAATAGTTCCGCACTGCCATGTACGGCCCAAAGCATCATCAATGTGAGCATCTATTTTGGGTCCGTAAAACGCACCATCTCCCTTATTAATTATATAATCTTTTCCATAGGCGTCGAGGGCTGCTGTAAGCCCGTTTGTCGCTGTTTCCCACTGGAGATCGGAACCGATCGATTTTTCCGGACGGGTGGAGAGCTCCAAATGAAACCCCAGCCCAAAAGAGGTGTAAATCCGTTCCATAAGGCTTAAGACATTGAGGATTTCACCCTCAATCTGGCCAGGAGTCATAAAAATATGGGCATCATCCTGGTGAAAAGCACGGACTCTGAAAAGACCCGATAAAACTCCGCTCAACTCATGCCTGTGGACAAGTCCTATTTCCGCTACCTTAAGGGGAAGATCTTTATAAGAATGGGGACGCAGCTTATACAAAAGCATTCCGCCGGGACAGTTCATCGGCTTGATTGCATATTCTGTTTCATCCACCATGGTTGTATACATATTCTCACGGTAATTATCCCAGTGCCCGCTTTTTACCCATAGATCCTTCTTGAGCATTATGGGTGTTTTTGTCTCAACATACCCGGCTGTTATATGCTCTTTTCTCCAGTAATTTATAAGTGTCTTCCAGATGCACATCCCTTTGGCATGGAAAAACGGCATTCCCAAAGCCCCATCATGGAAGCTGAAAAGGTCCATGGCAACACCAATTTTTCTGTGGTTTCTTTTTTTTGCCTCTTCAATAAACTCAAGATAGGCCTTTAATTTTTTTTTATCGAAAAAAGCTGTCCCGTAAATTCTCTGCAACTGTGCATTGGACTGATCCGCGCGCCAGTAAGCTCCTGATATTTTCATGAGTTTAATGGCTTTGATAAAACCTGTGTGGGGTACATGGGGACCTTTGCACAGATCTGTAAATTCCTTCTGGCTGTAAAATGATATTGTCCCGTCTTCAAGATCATTGATCATTTCAAGCTTGTAAGGTTCCTTTGAATAAAACTTTAAAGCCTCTTCTTTTGATACTTTTTTACGCTCAAAGGGAATTTTTTCTTTTATTATTTTTTTGATTTCAGCTTCGATACCAGGAAAATCATCTTCAGAGATATGATCCATATCTATGTCATAATAAAACCCATCCTCCACCACAGGACCTATGGTAAGTTTTGCGTTTTTATATAGCCGCTGTATCGCCTGAGCCATTACATGGGCGGCGCTATGCCTGAGAATAGCAAGCCCTTCTTTATCTTTGGTGGTAATAAATTTCACAGAAGAATCATTTTTGATTTTTGTGCTAAGATCAACAGATCTGGAATTTATTACCATGGCTACACAGTTTCGAGCAAAACCTTCTGAAATGCTTTTTGCTACATCAAGCCCTGTTGGGACACTTTCGAATTTTTTTTCTATTCCGTCTGGGAATGTAATATTGATCATTTGGTATTTATGCTTATTTTAGCAACTGTTAGTTATAATTATTAGTATAATAATAAAAAATTATAATATTTTTAAGATATTTATTTTTTTAAAACCCCCGCAATATGTACTCATGATCTCTGATAATGTCAATTTCTTTTTTGACACTCCCTTTATCACCACATTGTTAAATTTTACGCAGTACTAATAAAGAAAACTATTAATATCTCCAGTTTCCCTGGAGAACTGAACTTTTTATGGGGCATCCGGAGTATTAAATTTATACTTGTTTCTTAAGAACATATCTGTTTTTTATGTTGTTGAAACAATACAAAATATGGTATTTAATAACTTTTAAGGAGAAATTTTATTTTGACCTGACGCAGAAATTGAAGAAATCAGCAGTTTTTGCTCAGGTGCTATTTTAAGGGATTACTAAATAATAATAATTTATGAATTGTTCTAGCCAAATTAATTATCAGATAATAAAAACAACTTCTGACCTCGAAGATGTGGCGCAGGCTCTTTCAAAGGAGAACATGGTGGCTGTGGATCTTGAAGCAGACTCCATGTATCATTTTAAGGAAAAGGTCTGTCTTGTTCAAATGGCTGCAAAGGGGATAAACGTAATTATTGACCCATTGGAAGTTAAAGATCTCTCTTCTTTAAAGCCTTTATTCAAAGATAAAAATATTAAAAAAATTTTCCATGGCTCCGATTATGATATACGCTCTTTACACAGAGATTTCAATATAGAGGTTAACAATCTTTTTGACACGCAGCTTGCATCCATGTTTTTAGGAATCAAGGCAACAGGACTTGACGCAGTTTTAAAGACCAGATTCAATGTTGATATTGATAAAAAATATCAAAAAAAAGATTGGTCCCAAAGGCCTCTACCTAAAAAAATGCTGGAATATGCAGCACGGGATGTGGGTTTTCTTATACCCCTTACTGAAATACTTGAGGGAGAACTTGAAAAAAAAGGCCGTTTTTCATGGATAATCGAGGAGTGCGGGCTCCTTACCAAAGTCAGGCATAAAACAAATAATTCAGAACCATTATACCTGAATTTTAAAGGGGCAGGCCTGCTTGACCCAAGGTCACTGGCTGTGCTGGAAGCATTTTTAAAGTTTCGTTTAAAAATTGCTCAAAAAAAAGATAAGCCTTTGTATAAAATATTAGAGAATAAACCCCTTATCCAAATTGCTTTAGAAAAACCTGGTGATGAAAATCAGTTAAAAAAGATGAGGATTTTAGGAAAAAAACAGATAGAGATGTATGGCGCAAAATTAATAGAGATCATAAAAAATGAACTTGAAAAATCGAGCCATGATCTCCCTGTTTATCCCCGAAAGGCTCCATCTGTTCCAGGGCATTTGGATCATATAAAAATCAAAGCTTTAAAATCCTGGAGAAGCAAACGGGCTCAGCAGCTTGGAATTGACCCGGGGATACTGTTAAACAATACAATCTTAAACAAAATAATAGTTTTAAATCCTGAAAATCAAAAAGATTTTTTTCAAATCGAAAATATGAAAAAATGGCAAATCAATACTTTTGGAAATGAAATAATTAAATTTTTAAAAAAACTTTAAAGGCTTGATAATGTTCTCTTTTTCTGATGAACGCCTGGATAAAATTGGTAAAAAAATAATAAAAGGGGAACGTCTGAATCTAAAAGATGGACTCCTTATCTATAATACCCGCGACCTGTTGGGGGTGGGACGTCTTGCTGATTATGTCAGAAAAAAACTTCACGGTGATAAAGCCTATTACATATCCAATCTCCATATAAATTATACAAACGTCTGTACTAACAGGTGTCTGTTTTGCGCATTTGCAAGGGACAAAGGGACCCAGGGTGCATTTACCCTTTCCATTGAAGATGTAAAAAAAATGCTGTTAAACTATAGTGATGCATCGATAAATGAGATTCACATTGTGGGGGGGCTCAACCCTGCCCTTGGCATGGACTATTATGTTGAGCTTTTGGAAACCATAAAAAAGATGCGGCCATTTGCAGCGATAAAAGCTTTTACAGCAGTGGAAATAGAATTTATTGCCAGAAATTCAAACTTATCATTGGATACAACAATTGAAAAATTAAAAAATGCCGGACTTTCCATGACACCTGGCGGTGGTGCTGAAATTATCAGCAGCAGAGTAAGGGAAAAATTATTTCCTGCCAAAATCGATGGGAAAAAATGGCTCAGCATAGTGGAAACCCTGCATAATGCCGGTATAGTATCTAATGCAACAATGCTTTACGGGCATGTGGAAACCATCAGGGAACGTGTTGATCACCTGATAAGTTTAAGGGAGCTTCAGGACAAAACCGGAGGTTTTTCAGCTTTTATACCCCTTGGCTTTCATCCCGAAAATACAAAGTTATCGCATATTCCACCCCCCACAGCCCTTGACGATTTAAAAAATATCGCTGCTGCCAGATTGATCCTTGATAACTTTGATCATATAAAGGCATACTGGGTAATGATAGGGGAAAAACTTGCCCAGGTTGCCCTTTCATTTGGAGCTGACGATCTTGACGGAACAATAATAGAGGAAAAAATTACTCACATGGCAGGGGCAAAATCGGCAAAGGGGCTTACTCAAAAACAGATGAGACACATGATATCCAGCGCAGGCCTCATTCCCGTTGAACGTGATTCATTTTACCGGCCTGTTTGAAATAAGGAACGGAGATGAAATAATATGACTCTTTTAGATACAATTATAGAAAAAGTGACCTTAAATAAAAGAATAAATTTTAAAGAGGCGCTTTTTCTAATGGACAATGCAGATCTTCATACCATGGCAGGTCTTGCCAGTAAAAAAAGAGAGGCGCTTCACCCGGACCCTGTTGTTACCTTTGTTGTTGATAGAAATATTAATTATACTAATATCTGCGTGGCAAAGTGTAAGTTTTGCGCTTTTTACAGATCAAAGGATCAGGCAGGGGCATATATAATATCAAAGGAGACATTAAAAGAAAAAATTAAAGAGACAATCTCCCTGGGGGGAACGCAAATACTCCTGCAGGGTGGTATGCATCCATCCCTTAATATCGATTATTATATGGATCTCTTAAAATTTATCAAAAATGTTTCCCCTGTTCATATCCATGGATTCTCTCCCCCTGAAATTGTTCATATTGCCCACCTGTCTTTAAAATCTATTACCCATGTCCTGGAAAAGCTCATCGATTCGGGCCTTGATTCAATTCCAGGGGGAGGTGCTGAAATTCTTGTTGATCGTGTGCGAAAACAGATATCACCGAATAAGTGTTCTGCAGAACAATGGATTGATGTTATGCAAACAGCCCATGGGCTTGGGCTTAAAACCACCGCAACAATGATGTTTGGCCATATTGAAAAAACAGAAGAAATTATTGAACATCTCATGAAGATACGTAACCTCCAGGATAAAACAGGTGGTTTCACAGCGTTTATCCCCTGGACTTTCCAGCCTGAAAATACCATGATAAATGTAATAACTGCAACTCCGGTGAAATATCTTAAAGTTCTTGGCCTTAGCAGAATTGTTCTGGACAATGTGAAAAATATTCAGGCATCATGGGTTACACAGGGTGATAAAATTGCCCAGGTCGCTCTGTTCTTTGGCGCAAACGACCTTGGGAGTACCATGATAGAAGAGAATGTAGTGGCCGCAGCAGGCGTTAAATTCAGACTTCCTCAAAAAGAGATGGTACGCATTATTGATAGTGCTGGATATAAACCTGTGCAAAGGGACTGCTTTTACAATCAGGTTATACCTGCTGCTTTCATCAGCCCCGCTGAATAGTTACACCTCTCCGTTCCTTAAATTTGCCGGGAGTAAATTACTTTTCATATTATTAAATTAAATTCTTGACTCGTAAAGAAAAAATTGTTTATCTTGAATACAGAATTTAAAAACAGATTAGAACATGATTAAATTTGCAACAATTAAATTGTTTGTCACGCCAGATAATCGAGTTGCCGAGCGGACTATATTTAAAAGTAGTTTTTAAAAAAACATCTTAATGTAAAAGCATCTGTTCGGCATCAGTAAAAAAAATATAAGGCTGATGTTCTGTTTATAAATAAAATGATATCACGGCGTTTTAAACATAAAGATTTCCTCATCTTTAATCAGGAATTCGCTGTACTTATAAAATCAGGGCTTCCAATAATAGCGGCGCTGGATACAATTATTGAAAATGCCGAAGAAAGCAAACTGATTGAAATAATTGAGAAAATTCGTCTTGATGTATTTGAGGGACAGTCTGTCACCCAGGCATTTACTAAACATCCCTACCTCTTTACCAAATTTTATCTCGCATGCCTGAAGGCTGGTGAAAAAAGTGGCGACATCCCCTCTGCCCTTTTGCGATACATAGAATATTCAAAAAAAACGGCACTGATCAGACAAAAAGTAATTTCAGCTTCAATATATCCAATAATTTTAACTGCGGTTTCCATGTTCACGCTGATGTTTTTATTGATATATGTGGTTCCTTCTTTAACAGGAACTTTTACAGAAGGAAATACCAGTATCCCTGTAATGACGGCTGTACTGATAAATCTCAGCGAAGTATTAAAATCAGGCTTTTTTTATATTATTGCCGCTTTTATATGTATATGCGGCGCTTTTTCATACTATAATAAGACCGATACCGGTAAAATGTTCACAGACCGCTTGAAACTGAATCTTCCTTTTCTGGGAAATATCTTTCTTAATTATTCAGTCTCTAAACTTGCAAGGACAATGGCAACAGTACTTCAAAGCGGTATACATCTTGTGGAAACCGTAAAAATTTCATCAGACATATTAAATAATGCATTTTTAAATGAAAAACTTGATAATGTTGTAAAACAGATCGAGCAGGGGGCAAGTTTGTCTGATGCTCTTTTACACGTCGATCTATTTCCTAACATGGCAATCAGAATGATAGCTGCAGGTGAGGGGAGCGGAGCCCTTGAACCGGTTTTAAATGAAGTGGCCGAATTTTATGAAAATGATGTTGACGCAAAACTATCAATATTAACCTCCGCAATTGAACCGGCCCTGATGGTATTAATGGGTTTAATTATCGGTTTTATTGTCCTGGCAATGTATATGCCTATTTTTCAATTAGCAAGCACGGTGGGATAGGGGAAAATGATTAAACAGGAATCTGAAAAAATAAATTTTGGCACCTGGGGGATCAAGCTTAATTTTTTTACAAACGAGCAGCTGCACAGGGCTCTTGCCGCACAAAAAAATTCAGAGCAGCGTCTTGGGGATATTTGTATCCAGGAAGGTCTCCTTACCCATGAACAAAAAGCTGAAATAACAGCATCCCATTTTTCTCTTCAATATGTGAAACTCTCTGAACATATTGATTCGGATCTTTTAAATCTGGTGTCACTCCAGTTTATGAAAGACTATCAGGTTGTGCCTTATAAAAAAGAGAACAGCACATTGTTTATTGCCATGGAAGAACCTGTTTCTTCAACAGCAGCCAAGCTTAATATACTCACTGGAATGGTAATTGTCATTGTTATTGCCAGTGAAACCAGAATTGCAAAAATTATAAAACAATCTGAAGCTGATCTTGATTTGAAATTTGGTGAATGGGGAATAAGACTCGGATTTTTGACTAAAGACCAGTTATCCAGGGCACTGTTAAGGCATGGAAGAGTAAAACAGGAATTAGGCGAAGCCTGCGTTCAGCAAGGGATTATAGATCCCGACCAAAAGGCTGAGATAATAGCTAAAAAATTTTCCTATCAATATGTAAAACTCGATAAAAATATAGACCCTGATCTTTTGACCCTGCTCCCCCTTAGTTTCATGAAAGAATATCAGGTTATACCCTATGCAAAAAATAATGATACATTATTTGTTGCCCTGGCAGAACCATTATATTTTTTTTCTGTGGAACAAACGCTTGAAATTTTAACAGGGATAGATATTTCCGTTGCAATTGCCAGTGAAGCCAGAATTCGAAAAATTTTAAAAGATATT
>CAZNFB010000121.1:0-7945 GCA_964572105.1 uncultured Desulfobacteraceae bacterium | reverse complement strand
AGATGGGTCAAAAGACAAGCTATTTCGTTCAACTTATAAAATTTTCGTTCCTAAAGTATAACGCCGATGAAATAACACGCCCAAAATAATTATTTGAAAACATATATAAATTTTCAGATAATTTCACGTTGCCCAGGGGGAGGAAGGCGTATTACAATATCTGCTGACCGATAACAGAATGAAACTATTCATATGAAAATTTATATATTGTTATAACATTAAACTATAATATACTGGAGGTAAAGGATTTTTATTAATCATCTTATACATTTGATGCTTTATATGATTACTGACAGAATTAAAATTATGAAGCATAGCTATGTAACCCCGGCAAATAATTAACTCCGAAATATGTAAATATAACAGCGCAAAAACCAATTATTGAAATAATTGCTATACGCTTTCCGCGCCAGCCTTTCATAAGGCGCGCATGGAGCAAAATTGCATAAACAAACCAGGTAATAAGAGACCATGTTTCCTTGGGATCCCATGACCAGTAAGTCCCCCATGCTGAATTTGCCCATACAGCTCCTGTAATAATACCGATGGACAAAAACAGAAATCCAAACATAATCATCTGGTGAGTTAACTCATCAATTATAGATTGCGAAGGGAGCCTTGAAAATAATCCTTTTTTTTCGGAATCACTTTCATTACTTAAAAAATACATCAAACTTAAAGCAAAAGCGATTGCAAATCCGGCATAACCGAGAAAACAGGTGAAAACATGGGCAATAAGCCAATTGCTTTTAAGTGCCGGAATAAGGGGCTGAATCCGGTCGCTGATATTTGGAGAAAGAGAGGCATAAGCAATTGTAAGAAAAGCTATTGGACTTGCAAATACGCTAACCACAAAATCTTTAATTTTAATTTCTAAAATTAAATATGTAATTGCTGTTACCAATGCAAAAAAGACAAGGGATTCGTAAAGATTAGAAAGAGGAGCATGGCCGATGCCATGGTCATAAGACTCGATCCATCTTAAAGCTATCCCGATAATGTTTCCGGTGATCGCTCCCATTGTCAAAAAACGTCCGGCTTTTCCGACACTGTTTTTATTAAAAATTAATGCTGATGCATATAGTACTGAAGCAATACCATATGTGAAAGTAACGATTCCCAGTATTAATGAACTGTTCATGTTTTTCCCCAACTTATGATAGCCCGCAGATTATTTCTCCAGGCTTTTTTTAAAATCAATTTCTTCTGGAACAGATGCGGCGGAGTTAAATAGTCATGCCGGAAAGTTTATCTGATATTTTTTTTACATATTCATCCATTCCCAGTCTGTTTTTATTTGATTTACCGGCAACTGTTACCAGGCTCTTGTCCCCTTTTTTACAAACTTCTATGCAGATACTTTTATGTGACATGAAAAAAGTGACATAACATCCAATTATTAATAATAAAAAGCCTGTATACACAAGTGGAACTCCAGGATCCTTTGTTACCTGCAATCCTGTATAATAAGATCTTTCAAAGTCTATGATGGAAAAGACAGCACTCCCCCTTCTCATCTTATCAAAGCTCGGATATTTTAAAGGAAGAAAAATATTAACAGGTTCATCAGCCTCTTTTAAAGAGAGGGTTCCAAGAAATGTCTCTCCTATATTGTGCCCTCTAAAACTGTAGGAGGTTAAATGTTTTTGCAAGGCAAAAGTTCCCAGCCCTTCTGGAAGATCAACCGTATCACCGATTTCAAGCTCTTTATTAAAGGTCATCCCAGAGCTTGCTGAAGAAATGGCAATGGTAATTTTTTCAGGGGGCATGGACCCGTAGCTTGACTGGAAAATATTAATCCCTTTATATCTCAATGGATCGTTTACAATAATAGCTTTTTTTACGACCTCTTTTTTATTCTCAAGAATCACAAGGTCAGATTTATATTCCTTTGGCGCACCAGTATCATAAAATGAAACATTAAATTTATTACATTTTATTTCAAAACCAAGCTCAACAGATTCTGATTTTTTTTTTAGTGCCACGGTATTTGTGGATCCCCCTTCAGGAATATTTACATGTCCTTCAAACCCAAAAAACGATCCCATGAGTCCCCCTGACAGCATCAATATAATACTGAGGTGAACATAATATACACCAAGTCGTGTTAAACGTCCTTTTTCACCAAAAATTACAAATCCATTTTTCGAGTTTTTCACAATGCATTTATTGAATTTTTTTTCGATAAAATCTTTATAGCTCCCTTCAAGATTTTCAGGAAAAGCTTTAATGGAAAATTTTTTATTTGCCTTAAGATGTTTAAAAACCGAAAGTTTATATGACGGATTTTTAACAAAAATAATTTTCCTGGTTGCATGGAGCTTGTCTATGGAACAGACAAGAAGGTTAACAGATAAAAAAAACATAAGTGATTGAAACCACCATGAGTGATACATATCAAAAAGGCTTAAAGCGTTTAAAACCTCATAGAGACCATGGCCAAAAGTGTTGTGATAAATATTTGAATTCATATTTTGAGGGATGAATGTCCCCATGATGGATGTTGCAGCCAGCAGCAGAAGGAGAACGATTGCAAGTTTAACCGATGTAAAAAAATGCCAGATAATATGCAGATTTTGGCCGGCAGTTGCTTTATTATTTATTTTCTTTTGAAATTGTTCACTTGTCATTTTCACCTGTTATTAGTTTGTTTTGTTATAATTTTTGTACGAGCCCTTAAATACTCAATAACCCTGTTACAGGTTAATTCGGAATTTATGATACAGTCACCAACGGAAATGCCCCCTCTAAAATTTCCCCCTAAAAAAATACCAGGATTTTTAATTTCAACTTTTTCAAAGTATCTTTCCTGTTCAATATATCCGATATGATACTGGGGAATCGCTTTTGTCCACATCCGTTCTTTAACCAGAATGGGGTCCTTTTTGATCTCCATGATCCCTTTAAATTCTTTTATCACCCTGGCAATCAACAAAGAACTCTCTTCCTTAAATAGCTCCGGTGACCTGGAGCCTCCAATGAACAGGGTGAAAGAGGCCTTGTCTTTATCTGTTCTGTTTGGAAATATAACAGAGCTCCATATGGCCCCTAAAAAAGATTTCTTCTCTTTTTCAGGTATGAGAAAACCAAAGCCATCCAGCTCACGACCGATATCCTTTTTTTTAAATCCCAGATAAAGTACTTTTACCGGGGGATAATAAAGAGTCTTTAAATGGGGAATTAATCCGGTATCAAGGTCTTTAAATGGTTTCTCAAGTTGATATGCAGGTATTGTGGATACTATAATATCTGATGCAATTTCATCTGTTTTATCATTTTGAGTGTAAACTATTTTATACTTTCCTTCCGATTTCGAGACTTTATCAACCGTACAGTTGTACTTAACACTATTTTTAAGTTTTTCTGAGATGGCCCGGGGAAAAGACTGCATCCCCCTTTGAAAGGAAAACATTTTTGCATTCTGTTTGGATTGTTCAGCCCGCTGTTTTCTCTCTTTTGCACCTTTTACCATCCCTTTTATCAGACCGCCGTAAACCTCCTCCAGGCGGTATAATTTAGGGAAAGCCGATTTAACGCTGAGCTTATCAGGATCACCAGCAAAAACACCTGCTACAAAAGGGTTTATTGCATAATCAAGAAACTCCCTGCCGAGTCTCCTTTCAACAAACGTAGAAATAGTTTGATAATATCCATCATTGGATTTTTTAATAAAGGGTTCTGCAAGGAGACGAATTTTTGCTTTTGCTGAAAACAATTTTGTTTTAACAAATGCAATCGGATTAGTGGGGAGAGGATAAAGCTGATTATTTTTTAAAATATATCTTTTATCCCCTTTTTGATTTGCGTAAATCATTTCATTTTCAAGCCCCACATCTTTTATAAGCTCCTTTATCAGCGGGCTTGTGTCAAGACCACTATTGGGGCCGAAATCCACGGGAAATCCATCTATAAATCTTGTCTCCATTGATCCGCCTGGTTCGTCTTTCTTCTCTAACAGGGTAACCTCAAACCCGGCCTTTTCAAGGAGATAACCAGTGGCAAGCCCTGATATCCCAGCGCCTAATATTGTAATTTTAGTCTGTTTTTTATTCATTTTATGTAAATCTACAAATTACTGATAACAATTTCATTTAATGCAGAAACAAAGGTTTCTGAATCATTAAGCCCTTCCATGACCATAAAATTTTCAATACCTGATTTATCAGCAACTTTTCTGTATTCAATATCAAGTTCATGGAGCGTTTCAATATGGTCAGACACAAAACTCACCGGAATAATCAATATATCTTTTTTATCCTGTGCGGCAAGAGCTTTAATTGTTTCATCTGCAAAGGGCTGAAGCCACTTAACCGGACCTACTTTACTCTGATAACATAAATGATGCTCATGGGAAAATTTTCGCATTTTCATTACACAAAAGACTGTTTTTTTAATCTGTTCATTGTATGGATCACCATTTTTAACCAGACTTAGGGGAGTTCCATGGGCACTGAAAAGAAGTTGTATTTTTTTCCTCACTTTTTGCGGAAATTTTAATATGGTTTCATCAATCCTTTTATTGAGCGCCAGAATATATGTTTCGTTATCAAAATAATCATTAACAAATGTCAATCTGGAAAAATCCCCCTTATAATATCTCTTCCATTGATTGAATGAAGAGCCTGTGGTTGTGCTTGAATAATGGGGATAAAGGGGAAGTAAGATAATTTTATCATAGCCTTTATCTGAAACATAAATAGCGACATCTTTAATTGCAGGCTTCCAATACCGCATGGCAGTGTAAATGTCAATACCGGGAAACGCCCCTGACAATTTTTCATGGAGCATTGATCTTTGAATTTCCGTCCATAAATTGATGGGGGATGCCCCTCCGATCTCTTTATATTTTTTTATGACTTTTGGGGCGCGCATTTTTGATATGATTCTGGCAAAAAGCTTTTGTCCAAAGGGAATTTTAAATATATCTTTATCTTTAAACAGATTAAATAAAAAAGGCTCAACTGCGGAAATAGAATCCGGCCCCCCCATGTTCAACAATATAACTGCGTATTTAGGCATATTTAAACAGTCCTTGAATATCTCCCCTTATCTGCTTCTTTTTCTATATACCCGTCGAAATTCATTGCTATATTTCTCACAAGCAGCCTCCCCATCTGTGTAATTTTAAGAATATCATTATCTATTGAGAGAAGATCGTCATCAATCATTTCATCAAGATTATTCAGCCCCCATCTGAAATATTCATAAAAATTGATATTATATTTTTCCTCAATCAATTTAAAATCGAGTTCAAAATTGCACATTAAACGAATAATAACATCCCTTCTCAAAATATCGTCATCGCTTAAATTAAACCCTTTAAGGATGGGTAAAATCCCTTTATCCAATGCCTGGTAATAGGGTTTTTCCTCTTTTTGATTTTGCGCGTAAATCCGTCCAAATTGGCTGATACCTGTTATCCCCATTGCATAAATATCTGTACCTGCATGGGTACTGTATCCCTGAAAATTTCTGTAAAGCTTTTTTTCTTTTATTGCAATGGATAATTCATCGTCCGGTTTTGCGAAATGATCCATTCCAATAAAAACGTATCCTGCCGAAGATAATTTGCCGACAACCATCTTAAGAATATCAAGCTTTTCTTCAGATGCCGGCAGGTCTTTTTGATTGATTAACTGCTGGTGTTTTTTCATCCAGGGTACATAGGCAAAATTGAACAATGCAATCCGATCAGGCGAAATATCTATAATTGTATCAATGGTCGCTTCAAAGGTTTTAGCTGTCTGAAATGGAAGCCCGTACATCAGATCCAGATTGATACTTTTAAAATCGAGTCCCCGTACCCACTTGACTACCTTCCGCGTTAATTTTTCTGACTGAATACGATTAACAGCTTTTTGAACAGTTTTGTTAAAATCCTGAACCCCCATGCTTATGCGATTAAATCCACCCGATTTGAGTGCAGACAGATGCTCTTTTGTCAGCTCCCTGGGATCAATTTCACAACCTTTTTCCGAATTTTCTTTAAAATCGAAGCTTCTATGGATATAAGCTGCCAGATTAGCTATTTCATACGGGGTTAAATGGGTTGGAGTACCCCCGCCCCAATGGAGCTGAACACCTTTTCTAAAAGGGGCAATCAGATTTTTAACAATATCTATTTCTTTTTTTAAGTAGCCGATATATCTGCTGATTCTATCTCTTTTACGGGTGGTTATCATGTTGCATCCACAAAAATAACAGAGGGTGTCGCAAAAGGGTATATGAAAATAGAATGACAGATCCGGCGCATTTTCATTAAGATTTGTTCTTTTTATTTCCTCTATAAAATCTTTATGGGTGAATGCATCGTGAAAATGAGGCGCAGGGGGATAACTGGTATATCTTGGCCCTGGTTTGTCATATTTTTTTATCAAGTTCCAATCTATTTTCAGCAAAACCCTTCTCCTTGATATAATCTGATGTTACGCATTCTTTTAATTGATATGTATAGTTTTTGTTATGTTGACATGTATCCCTTATATAGAGACCAGGCGCCAATTAAAATAAATCCAATACCTGCCAAAATCGACATATACTTAGGGCTTATATGCTGTGATAACATACTGCCGAAAATAACACCTAAAGCTGAAGTAAAAACCAATGCTAAAGACGCACCAAAAAAAACTGTCATTTTGCTAACATCTTTATTAGCTGCAAATAGCATTGTTGCAAGTTGAGTTTTATCACCCAGTTCTGCAAGAAAAACTGTGGAAAACACGGTAAATAAGATTTTGAAATCCATATTCATCCCTTACTTTAAATATTACTCAGGCAACATAACTAAAATATTATATGTATAACATCAGTTATAATCTTTCATCCTTATGAAATTTTAGGCTCTCTTTTTTTACATAATCGACTAATATTTTTAGAGAATCCGGCGATACATCAGGAGCTATCCCATGACCAAGATTAAATATGTGCCCGGAGCCATCACCATAAGATTTTAATATTTTTTCTGCTTTTAGACAGATCTTTTCAGGGGAAGCATATAAAACAGCAGGGTCAAGGTTCCCTTGGAGCGCCACACGATCTCCCACCATACTGCGAATTTTACCGATATCCATTGTCCAGTCAAGCCCTAAAACATCTGCCCCAGAGTCAGCAAGGGCATCAAGACAATAATGTACACCCTTTGAAAATAGAATGAGAGGTTCTTTTTTCCGTTTTACCTGAGAAATCACTTTTCGGATGTATCTTAAAGAAAATTCCTCAAAATCATCACCCGAAAGAATCCCCCCCCATGTATCAAATATCTGGAGGGCATCAACCCCTGATTCTATATTTGCACTCAGATAAGAGGCAACAGCATCGGAGATTTTGGCAAGAAGTTCGTGGGCGAGTTCAGGGCTATTATAAATAAGCTTTTTGGCATTTGAGAAGGTTTTGGTGCCCCTCCCCTCAACCATATATGTTAAAAGCGTCCATGGAGAACCACTAAAGCCGATTAAAGGGACCCGTCCTTTGAGTTCTTTTTTGGTAAGCAGGATAGAATCCATAACATATTTCAGATCATCAAAGGGATCTATATGTTTCAAGGTTTTTACATCTGTTTTATTTCTGATCGGTTTGGGAAAGACCGGCCCGATGCTGTCGTGCATTTCAAGATACATACCCATGGCTTCAGGGATCACTAGAATATCTGAAAAAATTATTGCCGCATCAACGCCGATAATATCCACCGGCTGCAAAGTAACCTTTGAAACAAGTTCCGGTGTTTTACACATTGTTAAAAAATCGGTATTCTTCCTGATAGCCCTGTATTCAGGTAAATAACGTCCTGCCTGGCGCATAACCCAAATTGGAGTTCTCTCCACCGGCAAGCGTTTACACGCCCTTAAAAAAAGATCATTTGTTATTTTATCCACATATCCCTCCCCTGCCGCAAGCTTAGGAACGAGGACGAAATAACTTGGTATTTTAAGCGTCGATCCATCCTGCC
>CAZNFB010000120.1:2921-8075 GCA_964572105.1 uncultured Desulfobacteraceae bacterium | reverse complement strand
TGAAATTATTTATGTGACGGTCTCCAGGATTTTGCAGCAAAGGCCACCCATTTTTCTTTAATTATAATATCGAAGATTTCAAACCCTCCACTTTGCAGTTTCCTAATGATAATCTCCTTGTTCTCTTCAACAATCCCCGAACATATAAAAATTCCATTATCTTTTAAAAGCCTTTTAACATCCAGGATTATCTCGATAATAACATCGGTTAATATATTTGCGATTATAAGATCAAATCCCCCTTTGGTGATGGCGCTGATCTTTCCTGTAGTGATATTGAAGCTGTCAGCTTCAATACCATTTATAATTAAGTTTTCTGCTGCAATTTTTACGGCTACCTCATCAATATCTATCCCTGAAAGTTTTTTTGCCCCTAGTTTGGCTGCTGCAAGTAAAAGAATACCAGAACCTGTTCCCACATCTAATATGGAATCATCGGGGTTCAGGTATTTTTCAAGCATTTCTACGCAAAGGGAGGTGGAAGGATGTGTTCCAGTTCCAAATGCCATGCCAGGATCTATTTCTATGACTATTTCACCGTTATTCTGTTTATACTCACGCCATGTTGGTTTAACAACAATCTGTTTGCCTATCTTTTGAGGCCAGAAATATTCTTTCCAGGATTCTGCCCAATCCTCCTCGTCAACCTGTTGCAATTCGATGCTGTATTCAATTTTAAGCTCAGCTTTAAGACGGCTTAGTTTATCTGTAATAGTTTGATTTCTTTGTTCGAAGAATTCGTTTTTAGGAGCATAACCTATAACGGCATTATATTCTGGTTTGATCTTAATCTCATCGCCCCATCCCTCAAGGGGTTCATCATCGGGATCAACTATTACAACGCCATGCAAACCTGTTTCAAAAAAAATATTTGAGATGAGATCTGCTCCCATCTCTTTGTTGGAAAAATCAAATTTTATTGTTACTTCCATCCATTTCATAAATTATTGTCTTTAAAAAGGTGTGCTTTTCGATTAAATTTAGATACGCTGTAACGATTCAGCTACACATATCAACTGAACAGTTGTGGGAATTTGACACAGGGATAGAAAGATTACGTTGTTGGGGTAAATTTAGCAACGTGATGGAAATTATCAAGGAGACAGTCCACGGAGCATTTTTTTTATGAAGATTTTTTACGGGCGGACCAGGTCGCAGATCAGAGCCAGTGCTTTTTCCAGGCTTACATAACTGGTATTAATCACCAGATGATAATGTTCAGGGTTGTTATATTCGGCTTTATGAAATTTTTTAAACATATTTTTTCTTCTTTTTTCGTACTTGTCGATCAATAAGGTTGCTTTTTCTGTAGAAAATTTATGTTTTTTAATCATAAAATTTATTCGGTCAGTACGGTCAGCCACGAGGAGAATATGAAAAGTATCTTTGTGATCTTTTAAGATGAACTGCCCACCCCTTCCAAGGATTACAGCGTTGCCCTCCTTTGCAATGGAGGAGATTACATTGGTTAGAGTTTCTTCATAGATTTCTTCGGTTATGTATCCTTTATCAGCCCCTAAGAGCCGGTCGAAATAATTTTTTGAAATCATTCCGTCTATTAATTTAGTAAGAGAGTTTCCTGCCTCTTTTTCAATGGACTCGACCCATTTTGATGAAACATTGGTCTGTTTTGCAACCATGCGTATAATTTCTCTGTCAACAAAAGAATAACCGAGTTTCCGTGATATTTTTTTTGCAAGTGTTCTTCCACCAGCACCACCTAATCTGGAGACAGTTATCACAGTCATGGCTACACCCTCCCATTTAAGTATAAAAAAAGTTTTTCAGAAAAAGATTTTTATTAACCATAAAGAAAAATCTTTTTTTATGCAATCAAAAACTTTTTCTGAAAAACAACAAATAAAACCTTTGAATTTTTTGCTAAAAGGTTGTCCGAGAATAACTGTTTTTAGCAATACCTGGCAGTACTCCTAATCCTAGTACTCTAGTACTCTTTTGGAGTTTCGTTTAATTCATCCAGGGTAAAAACCGGCCCATCTTTACAAACCAGTTCTTTTCCTATGTTGCATCTTCCGCACATTCCAATGCCGCATTTCATCCGATTTTCCAGGGACATGATAATATGATCATGGGAATATCCGAGTTTTTCAAGAACCGGCAGAGTGAATTTTATCATAATTGGAGGACCGCATACAATGGCATATGTATTTTCATCGGCCCTAGGCGCTTTCTCTTCTGTGACGGGGGGCACAAAACCGATGTTATATTTCCAGTCGGGATCATCCGTACCATCGACTGTTATATGCATATTTATATCATCACGTTCTTCCCACTGGACCAGTTCTTCTTTATAGAGAAGCATTCCTGGTGATCGTGCTCCGTAAACAACATCTATGTTTCCGAATTTCGAACGGTTAGCCGGATCAAGCATATAGACTATGGAAGAACGTAATGTTGTAAAGGCAAACCCTCCGCCAACAATCAGAATATTTTTTCCCTCAAGTCTGTCCCATGGGTAGGAGTTGCCGAGGGGTCCCCTGATTCCCATGATATCTCCGGCTTTCATATTGTGGAGATGACTTGTAACAAGGCCGGCTTTATTTACTGTAAAAGTGACAAAACCTTTTTCCACAGGTGATGAGGCTATTCCTATGGGAATTTCCCCCTTGCCGGTAACAGAGAGCTCGGCAAACTGGCCTGCCCTGTAAGCAAATTTTTCTTCATCCTCTTTGTTTAAAAATACAAATTTAAACGTTTTAAGGCTTTTATCTTCGGTCGCAATTTCTATATTATCTATGCGTACCGGATATGGTAGATAAGGATTTTTCATAGTATTTCTCCGTCTGCAGATATTAACTGTTCATGGTTTTACAAACAGTTCTAATATCAATATTTACAGGACACAACCGGACGCATCTGCCGCAGCCTACGCACATGATTCCATCATTATATTTATCCATGAAATATTTCAGTTTGTGCATAAAACGCTGCCTTACTCTTTGTAGTTTTGTTTCTCTGGGATTATGCCCTGTGGTATGCAGAGTAAAGATGGGAAACATGCATGAGTCCCAGTTTTTGTGTCGTTTTCCTTTATTTCCCTTGTTTTCATCCTGAATGTCAAAGCACCAGCACGTGGGACAAACATAGGTACAGGTTCCACAGTTAATGCACGCAAAAGAAATGTCTTCCCAGAAATCTGCCTCATAAAGCTCAAGGATAGATTTGTTTTTTATATTTTCAAAGGAAATATGGGATGAAATTTTTGCTTCTGCAGCTTTTTTCATCTCCTCAATTTTATTTGCGGCATCCCCGCCTGCTTCTACTTCCCATCCAGCGGTTTTTAAATATTTTTCACCCTTTGGGGTTACAACCTGGGCAAGATAATCATCACCCGTGTCCACCAGGAGAATATCTAACCCTGATGTATCAAAGGGGCCGGTCTTTGTGCTGGTACTAAAATCAGTTGAATCCGGTTCGTTTACAGCGATTCCGATGAATGTAGATGCTTCAAAAGAATTACACCAGTAAGGATCTTTATATTCCGGCGTATCAAAATTTCTTTTCAGAATTAAAAATGCCGCTGCATCATAGGGACTGATCCCTATTATAGCCCGGGGAGAGCAATCTTTCTCAGGGGCCTTCATCAGGTTGCAGTCATCCCTTGTTTCATCTGTGCTGTATTCAAACATAACCTCAGATTGAGGATATATAACTGATTTTGGTGAAAGCCGCGTCTCTATTTTTAAATCCGGCATCTGTTTTTCACCAAGCTCTTTGAATATACCGAAATTTTTATTTTTTTCTTTAACCGGGCCGAATAGTTTATACCCGCTCCTTGATTTTTCAAGGCCGCCTGCCCAGGCTTTTTTATCAATTTTTATGACCTTCATTCCAATTGACCTTTATATGAATTTTTAGCCTTATACCGCCCGATGTTACTCAGGCAGAACCGGCAGATATTATTTAATGAAATCTTCAGGATCATCCGGCCTGAATGTACTTAAGGGGGGGGGCTGATCCACGGAAAGTCCTGCTTCCCACCCGTACAGATTAAAACAATCCTTTTCGAGTTTCTTTGTAAATGCCCTGACATCTATTCCCATGGGGCACGCCTGGACACACGAACCGCAGTCTGTGCATCTCCCTGCACAATGATACGCCCTTAGAAAATGAAAGGTTTCAATATCTGTGGGGTTCTGGGACTTACCCACCCATTGAGGCCTTGATTCATCAACAAAACAGGTTGGACAATAACATAAAGGACAGGCGTTTTTGCATGCATAACACCTTATGCATCCGGACAGGAGATCTTCAAAATAGCTCCGTTTTTCTGCAGAATCCATGGCTTCAATTTTGTTTACAGCCTTATATGTGTCAATATCCTTTTGTTCCTCAACAAGCTCTCCTGCCAGTTCATCATAGATAACCGGATTTCTGTGGAGACAAAGCGAGCAGTTCTCAGCAAGGAGATCTTGTTTGTTCAGGGTCTCTTCAAAAGCATCCCCCTTAACAATGATCTGGTCGCTTTTTTCTATAATTTCAGTTATTTCCTGGTCAAACATGGATGAAATTTTTTTTCTATCGATCATCCCTTTGCACGGCACCCCAATAATCGTGAGTTGTTCCCTTTTAATTTTATTTTCAATTATATGGTTAACAATATTTCTGGAATCACAACCCTTGGCAATTATTCCTATTTTTTCTTTTCGGTCGGTGAGATAGTTGGCCAGGTTAATCGTGCAGAGGCTATCCCATACAAGATTGTTCACATCAGATGGACTTTTAACTATACAAGGTTCATGAATCATCGGCATTGTCCCTTTTTTAAATCCGATTATCATATCAACCTTGCCTTCAGTTAAAAGCTTTTCTGAAAGTTTTTTGATTTTGTCAATATATTCTAACATATTAAGCTACCTTGGCATAATCTTTAGCAAAATGTTTGTTCGGGCCCAATGCCTTTATTGCTTCAGTGACCTCGGTTACAACCTTTACAAATTTAGTCGACTCAGCAGATGAGATCCAGGAAAACTGAATCCGGCCGGGCTCTATCCCCATGTGCTCTATAAGATTGGTGAAAAGAGCAAATTTACGACGTGCATGAAAATTACCTTCCAGGTAATGGCATTCTCCGGGATGTCAACCGGAAATCCAGACGCCATCGGCCCCTTCACGTAAAGCAGCAAGAGCAAA
>CAZNFB010000120.1:0-2821 GCA_964572105.1 uncultured Desulfobacteraceae bacterium | reverse complement strand
GTAATTGCTCTGGATGCTGCCGCTTTAGCCTGCGCAATGGATTCATCAATCGGTTTGGGATAGTGAGCCAAACCACAAAGAAAAACACCATCCGATGCAAATTCACATGGACCAAGCTTTGCGTGTCGTTCAGCAAAAAACCCTTCCTCGTTTGTAGAAATTTTAAAAAATTTTGCGAGATCATCCGCCTCGTTAGGAACAATAGCCGTGGCAAGGGTTAAAAGATCGGTGTTTAATATAATTTCTCTGCCAAGAATATGGTCGGTAATACTAATGGCAAGTTCTTTGTTATTTACCGAAACCTTCGGTTTATGGTCAAGATCGTACCTTATAAATATTACACCGGCCTTTCTTGCTTCTTTGTATTTAAGTTCACGTTCACCATAGGTTCTGATATCTCTGTACAGGATGTAAACATTCATATTCGGATTCAATTTTTTAAGGTGCAGAGCATTTTCTATGGAATGGGTGCAGCATACCCTTGAACAATATGGCCGCTCCGAATTCCTTGAGCCAACACATTGTATAAAAACAGCTGAATTAATATCTTTTAATGAAGGGTCTTCTTGTATCAATTTAATGTCAAGCTCGGAACTTGTAATGATTCTTTCATCATCTCCATAGGAGTATTCCAAAGGCTCAGCAGGAAGTCCACCTGTGGCAATAATTGCAACTCCATGTTCAATAGAGGTTTGTGTCCCATTGGAAGAAAGGGTTGAGGTAAAATTTCCAACAAATCCATCCACATTTTCAATTTGTGTATCTGTGTGAAGATGAATTTTGTCATTTTTAACAACATTATCGATTAACGCTTTGAGATTTTTCTGAACATTTTCACCCTTTGATGTTTCGTAAAGGTTCAATGCCTGGCCGCCTAATTTTGCGTCACGTTCCACAAGGTGAGTTTCATAACCTTGCGCAGCAAGACTGTCTGCTGCGGCTAACCCTGCTACGCCACCACCGATTACAAGGGCAGACTGAGTAACCTGCAGTTCTGCTTCTTCAAGGGGTGCCATCAGGGCTACCTTTGAAACGGCCATTCTAACAAGATCCTTGGCCTTTAATGTGGCAAGCTCAGGTTGATTCTTGTGAACCCATGAGTCGTGATTTCTTATATTTGTCATTTCAAAAAGATATTTATTAAGCCCTGAATTCACAAGGGTTTCTTTAAAAAGAGGTTCATGGGTTTTAGGAGTGCAGGCAGCAACAACGACCCGGTTCAATTTTTTATCTTTGATAATTTGAACCATAATGTCCTGTGCATCCTGACTGCATGTGTAAAGGTTGTTTGTGGCAAATTCTACATAGGGAAGATTCTCTGAATAATTTGTAACGTCCTTGACATCGACTGTCCCTGCTATGTTTGAACCGCAACTACAAACAAAAACACCTATTCGCGGACGTTCTCCAATAATGTTGATTTCAGGTATAACTTCAGGTTTTTTTGTCTCTGTACCCCTTGAAGGCGCAAGCATTTCACCTGCTGCTTCAGCGGCAGCGCTGGCGTCTATAACAACCTGGGGAATATCTTTTGGCCCTTGAAAAGCACCGCATGCAAAAATTCCATCCCGCGAAGTAGCCACAGGGCTAAAGGATGCTGTCTCGCAAAAATTACACGAGGTTAAATTAATATCCAGATCTTTGGCAAGTTTAATCGACGATTTAGAGGCCTGCAGGCCAATGGAGAGGACTACCATATCATATGTTTCAGTAGCCATTTCACCAGTTTCCGTAACATATCGCAAGTGAAGATCTTTTGTTTCCGGATCTTCTGTTATCGTATGTATGCGGCTTCTTATAAAACGAATGCCATGTTTGTCCTTTGCGTCATTATAATATTTTTCATAGTCTTTTCCATGGGTACGCATGTCCATGAAAAATATGGAGCAATCAAGATCATCACCAGCATGTTCTTTTGCAATGACTGCTTCCTTTACAGCATACATACAGCAGACCGATGAACAAAAAGGATTGTCGCACTGATTTATATCTCTTGATCCAATGCATTGAAGCCATGCAATTTTCTTTGGCTCTTTTTCATTTAGCTCCGCCAGTGTTGTTACATGACCCTGGGTGGGGCCTGATGCTGAAAGTATTCTTTCAAATTCCATTGAGGTAACCACGTTGGCAAAATTTGCATACTGATAATTGTCCAGTGCTGCCGGATTAAACGGCTCAAAGCCTGGAGCAAGAACAATGGAGCCAACGTTCAATGTTACTTTTTCTTCTTTCTGGTTATAATCAATGGCCTCTGCAGGGCAGACATTTTTGCATGTCCCGCATTTCCCCTTTGTTAAATATAGACAATGGGCTGCATCTATTCTATATTTTAAAGGAACCGCCTGGGCATACTCCACATAGATAGCTTTTCGTTTTGAAATATCAGTGTTATATGCATCATAAACTTTTTCAGGACACTCTTCAGCACATGCCCCGCAGCCTACACATTTTGATTCATCAACATATCTGGGACTCTGAATCAGTTCAACTTCAAAATTTCCTGCTTCCCCTGTTACTTCGGTAAGTTCGCAAAGTGTTTTTAACTCAATATTCAAATGCCGGCCGACCTCGACCAGTTTAGGTGAGATAACTCACATTGCACAGTCATTTGTGGGGAAGGTCTTATCAAGCTGAGCCATGACTCCGCCTATGGATGGACCCTTTTCCACCAGGTAAACATAATACCCCGAATCGGCAAGATCCAGGGCGGCCTGCATTCCACCAATACCTCCGCCAACTACCATAACGGATCCTATTATATTTTTAGACATACATTATTTCTCCTAAAATATATAATGAACAAATTAAATTTCGTCTATAA
>CAZNFB010000119.1:0-8142 GCA_964572105.1 uncultured Desulfobacteraceae bacterium | reverse complement strand
GCCAACTTATTCTTTAACGAACCGGACAGTGCTGCTTTTTTATATACTCTTGTTTCCCATGCAGGAAGTCCAGATTTTTTTTATTTTACATTTTGTATCGTAGAATTCATTTTCAGGGACATTTATCGGTTGTTCCTGCAAATTCAGCTTGTGGATTCTGTTTCTGTATATTTTGTAAGTCTCTTTGAGGAAATCGGCAGTATCTTTGTCTATTATAGAAGCTTCGGCAAGGCCGGAAATTTGCCGGATATTATCGGAGTATTCCACAAGAGTATGGTTCTTCTCTGCATTTAACAGTATAAGATATTGAACCAGAAACTCTATATCTATAATTCCACCCCGATCATGTTTGATATTGAAGTGTCCTGGAATACGATTCCCATGTTCTTTATGCATTCGTTCTCTCATGGAAATTACTTTCTCTTTTAATATTTTTTTATTACGGGGGCGGCACAAAATATTTTTTCGGATTTTTTCAAAACGCTGAAGAAGGCTCTTGTCACCGCAAATTCCCCTTGCCCGTACAAGGGCCTGATGCTCCCATATGTCAGCTGTTTCTATTTGGTAGTCGATGAAACTTTCCAAATTTCCCACAAGATTGCCAGACTTCCCGCTGGGGCGGAGTCTCATATCTGTTTCATATAATCTTCCGGCTGAGGTATATGCTGTTAAAATATGGAGAATTCTCTGGGCAAGGCGGGAAAAATAGTGAAAAGAATCTATTTTATTTAAATCTGTCCCCGGCATATCAATTTCATCTTTGTAGAAAAAAATAAGATCAAGGTCAGAAGCGTATCCCAGCTCAATTCCGCCAAATTTTCCATAACCGATAACTGCAAAACAGGAGTTTTTTCCCCCAGGGTCACGAATGCCATGTTTTTTGGCAAGGTGCCGGGCTGCAATATCGAACACCTGTTCCAGAACCGCTTCTGCTATATGGGTCAGGTAATCGCTGACTTTCATGAGTGGAAATGCTCCTGATATATCGGCTGCAGCAACATGGAGGATATTTTTCTGTTTAAAGATTGCAAGTTCTGCGATCTGTTCCTCAAGATTATCTTCCTCCACATGTGAAATTTGGTGGGTGAGATCTTTTTTAAGGAGATCTATTTTAGGGGGTGAATAGAGTGTACGAGTGTCAAGAAGTTCATCAAGGAGCACTGGATGTTTTGTAATAAAAGAGATTACCCAGGGACTGGCATGGGCGAATTTGATCAGATGGGACAGAGTTCCGGGCTTTTCCAGTAAAAGAGAGATATAGCATGTACGCCGTTCAATGGTTTTTATAAGATCCACAAGCCTGGTCAAAGCCGGAACCGGTTGGTTTATATGGAGGAGCCTGGTTAGCATAAGGGGTATAAGCCTGTTTAGCCTTTTTCTCCCTTTGCTGGTTAACGCGCGGGTTTCAGGTGAATTTTTGAGAAATTTTAGAAGGGGAATAATTTCATCGTAATCTTTAAACCCGGCATTTGAAAGTATTTTTTCTCCATCTTCTTTCTGTTCGAGCCTGTCCCACAGCTCTGTAAAATTTTCAAGGAGGGGGTCCGTTTTTGTCTCTTTTTCCCCTGCAAGGAGTTTGTCAAAATGAAAATGTATATTTTTCATATGATTTTCAAGGGAGACTGAAAATGATTTCCAGTCATTAAAACCGGTGGCCATGGCCAGGCGCATTTTTCCGTAATCATCCGTGGGAAGATTATGGGTCTGCTGGTCAGAAAATTCCTGAATACGATTTTCAATGATTCGTAAAAAAGTGTATCCTTTTGTTAACTCATCGTATACTTTTTCAGGGATGTGTCCTTTTTCAGCAAGGATCGACAACACCTTAAGAATATTTCGTTCTTGCAGGTCGGGCTCCACGCCTCCCCTTATGAGCTGAAATATCTGCCCGAAAAATTCAACCTCCCGGATTCCTCCTGCCCCAAGTTTTATATTACCGGACATCTCTTTTAGCAAAACTTCTTTTTCGATCATCTGTTTCATCTCCCGAAGGGAGTCATGGGCTCCATAATCGAGGTACTTCCGGTAAATAAAAGGCTTAAGGATTTTAATAAGTTGTTCCCCTTCTTTTTTATCCCCTGCCACAACCCTTGCTTTGATTAATGCGTAACGTTCCCATTCACGCCCGTGCCTTTGATAATATTCTTCCATGGCATTAAAATTCATTACCAAAGGTCCGCTTTCTCCAAAAGGTCTAAGCCTTGTATCAACTCTGAAGAGAATATTCTCAGGTGTTGTATCTCTGAAAAATTTGATAAAATCCCTTGTAACGCGGGTGAAAAACTCTTCGCAGGTTATTGATGCTTTTCCACCATGGGTCATTCCTGCTTCAGGGTAAGTAAAAATCAGATCTATATCTGATGAAAAATTCAGCTCAAAGGCACCAAGTTTTCCCATGCCGAGAATCACAATGTTTTGTGGAGAGCCGCTTTTTCCGGTGGGGACCCCATACTTTTTGCAATTAATATTGAAAAGATGGGAAAAGATAATATCCACACATGCATCCGCAAAAGTGGAAAGATCCGCCATGGTCTCTAAAAGATCCGCCATGCCGAAAATATCACGGAGGGCAATCCTGACCATCTCCCTGGTGCGGAGCCTTCTTAAAATTTTAATAAATTTCTTTTCATCTGTTTCATTGTTACATTTGTGTAAAATCAGCTTTATATATTTTCCTTTGGGATATGGAATAAAAAGATCTTTGGTTTTAACAAGATCTGAAAGGATGTCAGGATTGCGGGTACATTTTTGAGCAATGAACCGGCTTAATGCAAAAGCTTTTTTTAATTTTTCAACCAAAGAAGGATCAGGGTTAAATTCCACTCCTGCAGCGTCAACTGCAAGGGAGAATGCAGCCCATTTATTATGCATATCTTCTTTGAACTCTTCTGGGTAGTTTATACTTGCATGGGAAAGGTTCATGTGGGTTCTTTCTTAACGCTCTCTAACACGTTTAAACAATTTTAAAATTTTAATCAGATTATACCTGCTGCTCTCTTGAATCAGCGGAGATGAATAGTTACAAAAAACGTTGATATTTTTTCATATTTTTATATTATGTGCACAAATATACTTAAAATGTCAAAATAAAAGGTAACTTCTTAAACAACGTCCATATCCTGCGGATTGAGAAGTTGTATTTCATGCTTTGCTGCGCCGTCACTATATGACGGATTAATACATTATAAAACCGTGCATAATTGCTCATACAAGGAGGTCTGATATTAAAGGGCTTGTAATAGCCGCCACCAAGAGTGGAAGCGGCAAGACCACTGTTACGCTTGGGTTGATGGCTTCATTGGCGAGGCGTGGGTTTAATGTTGCCCCCTTTAAGGTGGGCCCTGACTTTATAGATCCCGGGTTTCACACAAGTATTACAGGGGTGGTTAGCAGAAATCTTGACGGATGGATGCTTTCAAAAGAATATAATATAGCCTTGTTTAACAGAACTGTCACGGAAATTAATGCCGACATAGCTGTTGTGGAGGGTGTGATGGGACTTTTTGACGGATATGACGGCAAAAGTGAAGCAGGGTCCACTGCCCAGATGGCTAAATGGACAGGTCTTCCCGTGGTTCTGGTTGTAGATGCCAGGAGTATGGCGAGAAGCGTTGCGCCGCTTCTCCAGGGTTTTGAAAGGTTTGATCCCGACTTGAACTTTGCGGGTGTTATTTTTAATAATCTTGGAAGTCAGCGTCATTTAATCTATCTCAGGGAAGCAATGGAGGGAAATGTTGCAATGCCTTGTCTGGGGGGGATCATGCGGGACCAGGATATATCCATTCCAGAGCGGCACCTTGGACTTTTTACACACCATGATCATCCTTTGTCCCATGAGGATATTACCAGGCTTGCAGATATTATGGATCAAAGTATTGATATGGATGCTTTATCAGGTGCCCTTTTTGAAACTGAACTTAAAACGGAATCTTCATCCATCACTATATCAGAACCTCCTCTATCAGAGCCTGACAGGGTCCGAATAGGAGTGGCCAAAGATAATGCTTTTTGTTTTTATTATCAGGATAACCTCGATATCCTAAAGAGTTATGGTGCTCAAATTCTTTTTTTTTCTCCGATTTCAGACGATTCTCTCCCTGAAAATATAGATGGACTCTATTTTGGAGGTGGGTACCCTGAACTTTTTGCTGAAGAACTTTCAAAAAATATTTCCATGCAAACACAAATAAGGGAAAAAAGTTTAGATTCAATGCCTGTTTATGGTGAGTGTGGCGGTTTTATCTATCTTTGCCGGGAAATTGTGTGCAAGGATAAAAAGTCCTACCCCATGACAGGCTGTCTCCCTTTTACAACCCAGATGCTTCCCAAGCTAAAAGCCCTTGGATATCGTGAAATAAGATTTAAAAAAGAGACAATTATAGGTAAACCGGGTGATGTAATCCGTGGTCATGAGTTTCATTATTCAAAAATACTCTCTCTGCCAGGGGATACGGAAACTTTTTATAATGTTGCAGACAGAGCAGGGGCGGATAAAACAGGGGAAGGATTTTTTACCCGAAGGACTCTGGGAAGTTATATTCATCTCCACTTTGGCAGCTTCCCCGGTGCTGCAAAAGAGTTTGTGGATAGTTGCTATTTGTATAAACAAAAAAAGGGGGTTACAAAAATTGAAATTAAAAGCATCTAGTAAAGCCCCCTGCCTGTGTATCCTTGGCACCGGTTCCGACGTGGGGAAGAGTATTGTGACAACGGCTATTTGCCGCTTTTTTTATAAAAAAAATATCAGAGTGGCCCCTTTTAAGGCTCAGAACATGTCGAATAATTCAGGGGTCACGCCGGAAGGGCTTGAGATGGGGCGGGCACAGATAGTCCAGGCGGAAGCCGCTGGAATCCCCCCCCATGTTGATATGAATCCGATTCTTTTAAAACCGACAAGTGATGTTGGTTCCCAGGTTGTACTTATGGGAAAAGCCTTTGCTAACAGTACCGCAAGTGAATATCACAAAAAAAAAGATGCTCTTTTTAAATCAGCATGTGAAGCATTGGATCGTTTGAGGGATTTATATGATCTGGTGGTTATTGAAGGGGCCGGATCATGTGCGGAAGTAAATTTGATGGAACATGATATAGTCAATTTTCGACTGGCTGAATATGCAGGGGCTAAAGTAATTTTGGTGGGTGATATACACAGAGGTGGAATTTTTGCGCAGCTTATAGGTACCATGCAATGCCTTTCGGCAGAACAAAGGGATATGATTGCAGGTTTTATTATAAATCGGTTCAGGGGTGATATCAGCCTGTTTCACGATGGGGTTGAATGGATAGAGAAGAAAACAGGTAAAAAAATATTCGGGGTTCTCCCGTATTATACCCATATAAGTATTGAATCTGAAGATTCTGTTGTTATTGAAAATCCTAAAACAGTAACGGTTCAGGATTTTTCCACATCTGCAATAGGGGTGCTTCGTATTCCCCATATCTCCAATTTCACCGATTTTGACCCTCTTTTAAAACTTTCCGGAGTGAACTTGCACTTTCTGGAGAAACCCCAGGACCTTTTATATTTCAAAGGGGTGATTCTTCCCGGGTCAAAAAGTACCCGTTCTGACCTTGCCTGGCTTAAGAATTCAGGGTGGATTAATTGTATGGAGGAATATGTTAAACAGGGTGGTTATATTCTGGGAATATGCGGGGGGTATCAAATGCTGGGAGAATTTATCCATGATCCCCAGGGGCTGGAAGGTACCCCCGGTTCAACCAGAGGACTTGGGCTTCTCCCTGTTGAAACCGTATTAAAAGCACCCAAGACAACCACCTTGACACGGTTTTTACATTTTGAAGAGGAATGCTCAGGTTATGAAATTCATATGGGCCAGACCACCAGAAAAGCCGGAAACAGCTTTTTTAAAATTATCAGCCGTAACCAGGAAGCCTGTATGGACGATGACGGCTGTATTACTGACGATTCAAGAATAATCGGAACATATATCCATGGCCTGTTTGATAATCCAGGGATAACAAAATTCTGGCTTAAACTTATGGGAATAGACCGGGTAGAAACAGGAGAAGCCCATGGATTACAGGCTCGCAGCATGGAATACGATCTTCTGGCCGATCATTTTGAAAAGTATGTGAATATGGACGCAATAGGCAGATTAATATAATTATCGGCCATAGTGTCCGGTTGGGAAGTTGTAAGAAAGAGAATACTTAGAAGTTTAATGGATAGTTAATATGGATGGAAATAGAAAAAATGTATTTGTAATCGGAGGATGCCGCAGCGGGAAAAGCGGGCATGCTCTTAGGCTTGCCGATGAATTCAAGCAAAAAAAAATATTTATTGCCACATGTGTACCCCAGGATGAAGAGATGAAAATGCGGGTTCGGCGACATCAGGAAGAAAGGGGGAAAAACTGGAATCCTTTGGAAATACCTGTTAAAATACCCGAGGCAATTGTCGAGATATCATCAACCGCAGACATTATACTTGTCGATTGTTTGACTCTGTGGGTCAGTAACCTTTTACTGGAATCAGCTTCAATGGATTTTGTCATGGAGCATGCAAAACTGCTGGAACAGGCCGTTGAAAAATCGAATTGCCCGGTAATTTTTGTCTCCAATGAAGTGGGAACAGGTATTGTACCGGAAAATCAGATTGCGCGGTTGTTCAGAGATGCCGCAGGATTCGTTAACCAGAAAATAGCCGGGGTTTGTGATCAGGTAGTCTGGATGGTGGCAGGAATTCCTGTTACAATAAAAGGATAGGATATGTTAACAGGTCATGGTGGAAACGTATATGAACTCGCACGGGAAACTGGCTGTGCTCCTCTGGAAATAACAGATATGAGCAGTAATGTTAATCCCATAGGACCTCCTCCCGGACTGCTGGAGTACCTGTCAGACAATTTGAATTCCGCTACTCTTCTTCCCGAGGTTGATGGCCGATCAATTATTAATGCTTTTTCAGAGACTTATGGTGTTGCTCCGGAAAATATCCTCGTGGCAAACGGGACAACCCAGTTTATCTATACAATCCCCCTGGGGGTCTCCTCCAGAAAAGTTCTGATCATCGGTCCCACCTATGCGGATTATCAAGATGCATGTATTATGCATAATGTTGAATATGAATACCTGATAACAGATGAATCGAAAAAATTTGCTTTGGATATTCACCAGATCAACAGAAAAATAAAGGGTTTTGATACGGTTTTTATCTGCAATCCCAATAACCCCACAGGGACTATGATACAGGCAGACAAACTCCGGTCCCTTGTGAGGTCACACCCTGATGTTACTTTTGTAATAGATGAATCCTACCTTCCCTTTGTTGTAAATGGTGAAAATGAGAGTATGGCACCAAGTATGGAAGAAAATGTTATTGTTTTAAATTCCATGTCGAAAATATTTAAAATACCAGGGTTGAGAATCGGATTTCTGATCTCATCAAAGCCGATAATCCAACGGCTGAGAAGGTATGCCCTTCCATGGAGCGTTAACAGTCTTGCGGCATTGAGTGTGAAATATGTAATGGAAAATAACGTTTTAATAGATGACTTTATAGAAAAAACACAGATATTTTTAGAAAGGGAAAAACGTTTGTTTTGTGAAGTTATTGAGGAAAAAACAAAAATTAAACTTTTTCACAGAAAAGCTTCCTTTATACTTGCCAAACTCCCAGGGGAGCTGACATCAGATATGCTATGCAATTATCTGGCTGAAAAAAGAATTCTTATCCGCGACTGCGCCAATTTTACTGGATTGTCCGATAAATTTATCAGGGTTTCCTTGAAAACCGAAGAAGCGAATAATATTCTTGCCAGGTTGTTGGTAAATTATTGTGCTAAATAATAATTTTATGAAACAGCACTATTCAGCTAATATGCATCGCAACAGGTATGATCTGATTAAACCATGAAAAACTCACTGATAAGAGGTCGTAAAGAAAGAACCTGTTAAAAATATAAACTTGCGTGATGGTATACCCAAAAATGACGTCAATAAATTCAGCCCTGATGGATTCTTTCTTAACGCTCTCTAATCCGTTCAAACAATTTCAAAGTTTTAATCAGATCATACCTGCTGCTTATCTTTCATCAGCCACGCTGAATAGTTACAATGATTTTGCTTTGAGCAGAGCAGTTTGCTTTATGAAATTTTACGGTGTTAATTCAGGATTTCCGG
>CAZNFB010000118.1:0-8224 GCA_964572105.1 uncultured Desulfobacteraceae bacterium | reverse complement strand
CAACTGATTCGTATGGGTAAAGCCATGGTTTTAGGCCAAAAGAAAAAATAGAATGAGATGATATTAATAGTGTCCGGTTAGGAAGTTGCAGGAAAGAAAATACGGGAAGTTTAATTGTTTTTTCCGCTATTGCGAATAAATTTATTAAATACGCTACAAAAACAATTAAACTCCCCTCACGCAAGATTCTAACCGGACACTGCTAGGATGATATACACTATGCCGGAAAAAGAACAGAAAACAAAAAACGAGCATCCTGAAACATCAATGATTCCCCATATCCAGGTTGCATCGTCTCCTCATTTTGCAAATCCATCCCTTACAACAAAAAAAATGATGATGGATGTTTTGATTGCCCTTGTTCCTGTGATTGGGATGGCAATTTATTTTTTCAGACTGTATGCAGTAAAACAGATCCTGATCTGCCTTGCAAGCTGCCTTGTGGCGGAAGCCATTTTTATGAAAATAAGGAAAAAACCTTTTTCCCTGTTTGATTGCTCGGCAGCAATCACAGGCTTAATATTGGGATTATCCTTACCCGGACCTGCGCCATGGTATGTGGGCGTAATCGGGTCATTTGCGGCCATGGGAATCGGCAAGGTTGTTTTCGGCGGTCTTGGAATGAACCTTTTTAATCCTGCAATGGTTGGCAGAGCATTTGTAATGATTTCCTTTGCAGGAGCAGTGGCCGCTTCCGGATATATCGATGCCGCAAGTATGGTTGATGCTGTTTCAATGGCAACTCCGCTGAATGCATTCAAACAATCCGGCACCTCCACAGCTGTTTTTGATCTATTTATGGGGTTTACCAATGGCTCCCCCGGAGAAGTGAGCGCCATCGCCTGCATCCTTGGCGGTCTCTACCTTTGCATTCGAAGGACAGTATCCTGGGAAATACCTGTAAGCCTCCTGGGGACTGTAATTATTATTGGTGGTCTTTTAGATTTTTTAAGCCCCCAGGAAGGCTGGACCCTGTTTCATCACCTTTTTGGCGGGGCACTTCTTTTTGGGGCATTTTTCATTGCAACGGATCCTGTAACAAGCCCCCTTACGCCCCTGGGAAAATTTATTTTTGGAATCGGGACAGGTGCCCTTGTTATGCTTCTGCGACTTTTCAGCGGATATCCCGAGGGTGTCATGTTTGCTGTCCTGTTAATGAACGCTGTGACGCCCCTTATTAACAGATGGGTACCCCATAAAACCCTTGGCGCGCAGTATTAGTAAAGGTAAATTTAAAATGGAGAAATTAAAAAATAACTATATTGTCCAGGCCTGGCTGGTACTCCTCCTTACACTTTGCTTTGGGTCCTCCCTTGCCGGAGTTCAGATACTTCTGTCACCAAAAATTGAAGCAAATAAAATAAATGAAACCCGGCAGAAAATACCCGGATTAATATTGGACAAAGCCGCTCTTGAGCGTCTGGAAAAAGAAGGGGGGAGTCTTGAGATAAAACCCAAGACTATCAGGGTTACAAAAAATAACCGTATTGTTTTCTATAAGGTTTTCCAGGCAATTGAAAACGGGAAAGTGTCAGGCTGGGTTGTAAAATCTTCAGGTCAGGGTTATGCAGATAAGATTGAGCTGTTAATTGGTCTTAATCCTTCCTTAAATAAAATTCTGGGACTTTTTGTACTGGAGCAAAAGGAGACCCCCGGCCTTGGAAATAAAATAACTAAATGGCAATTCCGGAAACAGTTTATTTTAAAAAGTACAAATATGCCCCTTGTTGCAAGTAAAACCGGCGCAACTTCTCCCAATGAAATTGATGCCATAACAGGGGCTACCATTTCATCACGAAGTATCTGTTCAATCATTAATACTGCTGTAAAAGAGATTCGGGCATCTTTAAAAGAGAACCCAATAAACTTGAAACCCATGAAGTAGTGGACCCGGGAAAAACAAAATGGCAAAAGACCCCACACCTTTAGAAAGATTCATCCAGGGTATTATTCCTGAAAATCCTGTATATCGTCAGCTTTTAGGGCTCTGTCCAACCCTTGCCGTGACAAATAACATGAAAGCGGCCATGACAATGGCGGGGGCCGTGGCTTTTGTACTTTTGGGTGCAAATATCCTCACCAGCCTGATACGAAACCTGCTGAAACCCCATTTGCGCATTGTGATTTTTACATTGACCATAGCAACGTTTGTAACCATTGTGGATCGTTTTCTTGCAGCTTATATGTACACAATGAGCAAGAGTCTTGGCCCTTACATACCCCTTATTATTGTAAACTGTATTATCATCGCCAGATGTGAGGTATGCGCCTCTAAACAATCGGTTGTAACAGCCGGAGCAGATGCCATGGGACAATCCCTTGGTTTTGGGCTGGCACTGGCAAGTATCGCTGCTGTTCGTGAAATTTTGGGTACGGGTATGTTCTTTGGCCTCCGCATTTTGCCATTATCCTGGCCTGACTGGGTAATAATGGTACTTCCCCCGGGAGCTTTTTTTACTCTGGGGCTTTTACTTGGTGCCGTCAATCTAATAGAATCATATAGAGAAAAAGGTAGGAACAAAGGATAAAGAAAAATGGATTATTTCCTGGATATATTTCTCATTGCAATAAGCGCTGCGCTTATCAATAATTTTGTGTTCTACTATTTTGTTGGAATCTGCCCCTTTATAGGGGTCTCCAGAAAGATTGATATGGCAGTTGGAATGGGTTGCGCCGTTACTTTTGTAATTACCATTGCAGCCTTTTTAAGCTGGACAATCACCACCTTGATACTCATTCCAGGTGCCCCGCTTTCTTCATTTGTTGCAGGTTTTTTTGTAACCGAGGCCCAGGCCGCCACCATAGATTTGACCATACTGAGTTATATTGTTTATATCTTTGCGATTGCATCTTCAGTCCAGTTTGTAGAGATGTATATACGGAAATTTTTTCCTCTGCTTTATAAATCTTTTGGCGTTTTTCTCCCTTTGATCACAACTAATTGCGCTATTCTGTTTGCATGCCTGACTATTATGAGCAATGTAGCAGGTGTGGAAAACCCGGCCGATGCCTGGGGCCTGGGGAAATCTTTGACACTGGCTTTTTGTGGAGGAATGGGGTTTACCCTGGCAATCGTTATCATGTCCGGCATCAGGGAAGAACTCGATTTTTGTGATATCCCGGCATCCCTTGAAGGTGCGGCCATTACACTTATTGTTGCGGGGATTATTTCCATGGCATTTATGGGATTTGCCGGTGTCGATTCCGGTTTAAGAAAAGCCATGGAATCCGGCGAAATCACTTTTAGATCTCAGCTTAAGCTTCCGGATTCAGAATCACAGATATCCGTGCTTCTGGCTGCCTTTACCAAATAATCGGTCAAGATAAAACCAAGGCTTATAATATAAATGAGGAAATTATGCCATTAATAACCATCACCCTTGCCGCAGGAACCCTTGTGAGTATGGCCCTTATATTGACATATATTCTTGGGTGGACAAACAAGGCATTTCATGTTGATGTTGATCCCAGAGTCGATTCCATAAATAATGCACTTCCCGGTGTCAATTGCGGCGGGTGCGGTTATATCGGCTGTAATGAATATGCCCAGGCCATTGTTGATAACGGGGCCAAGGTAGATTTATGCACTGTAGGTGGTGATAATTGTGCTGAAGCTCTGGCAGATATTATGGGTGTTGAGATTGAGATTAGCCTCCCTTTACGGCCTGTTGTTCATTGCATAGCAAATTATGGGGATCGCCTGGGACGAAGTGAATATGTTGGAGAGCAAATATGTGCAGCTGCGAATCTTGTTGCAGATGTTCAGGGGTGCATTTACGGCTGCCTGGGATTTGGGGATTGCTCCCGTGTATGTGACTATGATGCCATAAATGTTATTGATGGCCTTGCAACAGTCGATTATGAAAAATGCGTGGGCTGTGGTGCATGCGCAAGGGTCTGCCCCAGAAATGTAATTACAATAACGCCATTTAAAAGTGATCAGATATTTGCTGTTACCTGCTCCAATAAGGATATGGGCAAAAATGTAACAAAAGTCTGTAAGCAGGGGTGTATAACCTGCAAAGCCTGCACCCGCCATAGCAGCCTTTTTACCATTTTCGACAACCTCTCCACCATTAATTATGATGGATATGACCCGGAAAATCTGGAAACTATTATTAAAGCCACGGATAAATGCCCTCGCAATGTAATCCGCCTTGTGGGAAAAACGCCTGAAAATAACCACGATCTGCCAAAAAATGAAGATGATTCGGAGCTTGCCCTGCCGGACTTTAAAACAACAGTGGATGATACAGAGTGGCGGGGATAAATTTTTCGCAGGAAAGGGTATTATGATACGCAGGCGGTCGATAATGGAGTGAAACTATTTATGTGGCGGTCTATATTCAGTCCTTATTAAAATATTATAAAAGGAAACAGTTATGGCATCAATAAATAACCCTCCAGATATTAAATGGATAAAAGAAAAAACAATGGTATCTGATTATAATATTTCTGAACATATTATCAGATATTTTTTAGCAAAAAAAATAACCATTCAGGAGATTCAGGAAGCCATTGCAAGTGGCAGGATAATTGAAATTCATACGCATCGGGAAAATGAGGTTTCTGTTTTGGTGCTTGGCTATTCTGGAGAAAAACCGATTCATGTTATGTGCGCTGAAGATCAACACGGAAGGCTGCTTATTCTTTTTGCTTATGTCCCGTCTGAGCCGATGTGGAAAAATCCTGAAAACAGAATTAAACCGGAGGTTGATGTGTATAATAAAAACGTAAATAAGTGTTTTTTTTGTGGAGGCATAGTAAAGCCGTTCAAGGAAGGTAGTTTCGATTATCGCCTGGAAGGAAAACTTTATGTGGTTAAGGATATTCCATCCGGTTTATGCGTACAATGCGGTGAAAAATATATTACAGCTAAGGCCTCGAAAAAAATCAACGACATGATAGAAAAGGGTAAATTTCACGGAACTGAAGAAGTTTTTGTATTAAAGTATGAGTAAAAAAAGTGGAACTCCCTGTTTTCATAGGCATGGTCAATGTGGCATTCTGGTTTAAGCGAAAATATTTTATTCATACAATTGAAACACCCTCCAGTCTTCGACATATTACACTTCCCAAGGAATCTTGAATATGAAAAATTTGCAAAAATTATTGCTCCAATCTAACCCTCCCTGGGAAGCCTTGAAATAATTTGGCTCCCCCGCTCTGAGTATAAAGACTGGGTTTTTTGCATAACTTGACAAACATATTTTTAAAAAGTAATGTTTTATGTGGCCGTGACAGCCTGCACCAAGACACACTGGGCTGGATTTTATTATTATAGACGGTTATTTGTTTTTATCCTTAATCATCATTAATGCTTTCTTGACTAATGAATAGCAAGGGTCCAGTTGAACCTTTACCGGCATTACCGGATAGCGATTGATATATGAAAACAAAAAATTTTGTCACGAAGTTTGGTGAAAAAAAGACTACTGCGGCATCCTCAAATTTTTCAACTGCTGAACAGCCTGGAGCTGAACAAGGGGTAAAAGAGATCAGGCGCCTGGAAGAATTGCTAAAAGATACAAACGATAGGCTCGGAGCGTATATTAAACAAAATAAAGAGCTTGAGAAAGAAAAGGGACACTTGAATAATGAGATTAAAGAGCGTGTTATGATTACGGAAATTTTGTATGAAAATGAAAAACAATTCAGGGCACTGGTGGCAAGTATTCCAGGTGCTGTTTATAGATTCCGCATCGACTCTGACTGGACAATTGAATATATATCAGAAAAAATTGAAGAAGTTACCTCATATCCCCCGTCACATTTTTTCCTGAAAAATGTAGCGGCTTATCGTGATATAATTCATTTAGAAGATCGTCCAGGGGTTGAAAAGGCTGTTTGCAGCGAAATTAAATCAACACAACCTTTTTCTTTTTTTTCCGCTGAGTATAGAATTATTGATGCCAAAGGCGATGAACGATGGCTTAAAGAAACCGGACAGGCAGTTTACGATTCTGATGGTATGCCACTATGGTTTGATGGTACAATTTTTGATGAAAGCAAGCGTAAATTTGCAGAGGAGGAATTAATCCGTCTGGCCAGTATTGATGGTTTGACCCAAATAGCGACACGCCGTATTTTTGATGAATATCTTGCAAAGGAGTGGCGCCGCATGCAGCGTGAACAAAACATATTGTCGCTAATTCTATGCGACATTGATTCTTTTAAGCTGTTTAACGATAATTACGGGCACCAGGAAGGAGACAAGTGCCTGTATGCTGTGGCTCAGGCTGTTGCGTCGGTTCCAAAGCGGCCGGCGGATTTGGTTGCCCGTTATGGGGGAGAAGAGATTGTACTTGTCTTGCCCAACACTACTGCTGAGGGAGCTTTTACTGTTGCTGAAATAATAAGAAAAAAAATTGAAAATCTTAAAATTCCCCATGCCCATTCAAAGGCAAGCCCGTATATTACATTGAGTCTTGGAGTTTCAAGCGTTATTCCAAATAACGCACTTTTATCTGCAAACCTTGTTAAGGCGGCTGATAATGCTTTATATAATGCAAAGGGACAAGGACGAAATCGGGTTATTTCTAATTTATGTACTGGGGATACTTGATCTCTTTTTGAATTTTTCAAGGTGCCCTAAAGTATATTTCTATTATTAAACATCAGGGAAAAAAAGATGAATGAGTATAAAAGTATAGCATGGCGCTGCACAGTATGCGGGTATATTCACCGTGGGGAAAAACCTCCGAATGAATGCCCGGTATGCGGTGCGCCAAAAAAACTGTTTGAATCATTTAATGAAAAAATTAAGCCTGATCTCCCTGCAGCACAGCCAAATAGCTGGAGATGCCTGGTCTGTACCCATGTGCATACTGGTGATACTCCACCGGACAAATGTCCTGTATGCGATACGCCGGGGAAGAGCTTTGAGCCTGTTAATAAACAGGATGAAATAAAGTTGAGTAAAGGAAAAAAAGAAAAAATAATTATTGCAGGTGGAGGAATTGCAGGGATAGCTGCTGCAGAATCAATAAGGGAATATTCGGGTGATGCAGAAATTTTATTAATATCAAAGGAAAAACATCTCCCCTATTATCGGCTGAATCTAACACGGTGGCTTGCAGATGAAATAGGCGAGGATGCCTTGCCCATTCACCAGGAAGGCTGGTATGAAGAAAATCGAATAAATCTTGTCATGGGGGATGAGCTTTCAAAAATATCCATGGATCAAAAAGAAGTCACCCTTCTTAATGACGATGTGGCTTATTCTTTTGACAAGTTGATTCTTGCAACAGGCTCCCATCCTTTTGTACCCCCACTCACAGGCGTTAATATGGAGGGAGTTACCACTTTAAGGACACTTGATGATGCCCGCTATATACGCACGAATGCAAAAAATGCCGAGGTTATAGTGATCGGGGGCGGTGTTTTAGGTCTTGAGGCAGCAGGTGCCCTGATTAATTATGCTAAACAGGTTACAGTTTTAGAAAATTTTGATTATCTTATGCCGAGGCAACTCAGCAGGAAAGCTGCTTTAATGTTGGGAGAGACCATTACCGGCAAGGGAATAAAATTAAGAGTCAATGTATCTGCTAAAGAACTAACCGGGGATGAACGTGTAAGTGGTGTTCTGCTGGATGGTGGTGAAATACTGCCCGCTGATCTTGTAATTTTTTCAACCGGCATAAGGGCAAATTCCTATCTTGCCCGTGCAGCAGGGCTCCAGGTGAACCAGGGGATTTTGGTAAATGATTATCTTCAGACTTCCCATCCCGATATTTACGCTGCCGGTGATCTTGCTGAGCACCGGGGTATGTCCTATGGCCTGTGGGGAGCGGCGCAGTTTCAGGGAAGTATAGCAGGTATGAATGCTGCCGGCCTGAAAACTGAATTTGGAGGAATCCCCCGGTCAAACAGCCTGAAAGTTCTTGGTGTAAATCTGTTCAGCATAGGAAAGTTTGAACCGGATGACGGAAGTTATATTCTGATTGAGCAGGAAAAAGATGACAGTTACGAGCGTTTTGTGTTTCATGATACGCATCTTGTGGGTGCTATTCTTTATGGAGATACATCCAGAAGCGCTGATGTTAAAAGGGCAATTGAAACCACCAGGGACTTTTCAAAAATTTTGCAGACCAGGGCTGATATCAGCGTGATATGGGAAATGCTCTCAGAGACCGGATAATATTTTTTTAAATGATAAATCAAGAATAAATATTAAGGAACGGGGACGAAATAAGTTCGCAATTTTAAGTGTTGAGGCGCCTGC
>CAZNFB010000117.1:5253-8233 GCA_964572105.1 uncultured Desulfobacteraceae bacterium | reverse complement strand
CATAGATGCAATATTATTTTTTATACCAGAGAGAAATAAATGATTCACATATTACTTGTTAGCCCTGATAGAAATTCATTATCCGATTTAGAAACAGGGCTTGAAGAAAATGGCGTTCAAACTACATGGGTGGAATCTTGCGGCGATCTTCTTTCCAAAGTAAAAAAAGAAAAATTTGATCTGATAATTACAGATGAAAAGCTTCCTGACATGAACGGAATTGAATGTATTAAAAAACTTATATTATTCAATCCGTTGCTTAATTGTGCTGCAATAAGCTCCCTTTCTCCGACTGACTTTCACGAGGCAAGCGAAGGCCTGGGAATATTAATGCAACTGCCGAAAAAGCCGGGTAAAGAGGATGGAGTTAAATTACTTTACCATTTAAACATCGTATTAAATATAGAATAAAGAAAAAAATTTTGTAACTGTTCAGCGTGGCTGAATAGTTACAAAATTTTTACTGATACTGGAAAAGTTGAGGAGTATTGGTAATCATAAAGAAGGATAACATGAAAACAACCCAGAAAGGAATAGGGATTGCGGATAAGCCTCCAAAACCAGATCCCGATGAACTGGCAAAACAATCTCTGACAAAAATTAAAAATAAATTTATGATCATGAGCGGCAAAGGGGGGGTTGGAAAAACCAGTGTTTCCGTTAATATAGCAATAGCTTTGGCAAATAAGGGATTTAAGGTAGGGCTTATGGATGTGGATATTCATGGTCCTGATATACCAAGAATGCTTGGTTTTAGCGGCATGCTTGATATTGGCGAAAACAAAAAAATTCAACCCATGAGTTTTTCAAAAAATCTTGGGGCAGTTTCAATGGAATCATTGCTGCAGGATAAGGATAATGCGATTATATGGAGAGGGCCTGTAAAACATAGCGCCATACGGCAGTTTATTGGAGAGGTTGAGTGGGGAAATCTCGATTTTTTGATTATTGATTCACCACCGGGCACAGGTGATGAACCATTAACTGTGGCGCAGCTTATTAAAGATGCTCAGGCAATTATTGTAACAACACCCCAGGAGGTTGCCCTTGCAGATGTTCGTAAATCAATAAATTTTTGCAAAACCGTTAAAATGAAAATCTTCGGGCTTGTTGAAAATATGAGCAGCTATGCCTGCCCCCATTGCGGCAAACCGATTGACATCTTTGGCAGCGGCGGCGGACAAAAAACTGCCTCTTCATCCGAAATTGCATTTCTTGGGAAAATACCCCTTGATCCCAATATGGTTAAATGCGGAGATACAGGTATTTCCTATCAGGAGAAATATCCGGATTCACCAGTGACAAAAGTATTTTCAAAAATTGCCGAAAAAATGTCAATATCTGAATAGTAATAAAAAAAAAGGAGTTAACATGGAAAAAATATTAATTGTAGGGTGTAAAAAAGCAATGGACGATGTCTGCATCGGCTGCAGCAGGTGTATAGTCGGATTCAACAGAAAAGATGGTGAATTTGAGCGCTACAAAGGCCAGGATGCCCAGATTATCGGGCTGCTAAATTGTGGAGACTGTCCAGGTGCAACCATTGTCACCAGGCTTGCGCAGGTGAATCTATGGAACAAGCCAATGGAAGAAAAGATAACAAAAGTTCATATTGCGCCATGTATTATCGACCACTGTCCTTATAAGGATACGATTATAGGAAAAATCAAGGCCAAGGCCGGCGTGGAGGTCATCGAAGGAACTCACCCGTACAAACCGGACAATATTTTTGCATAATAATAAGGAGTTTCACCATGCCATTATTCGATTATGAATGCAGGGATTGTGGAAAATTAAGCGAAATATTGATTTTCGAATCTGATGATCATCCCCAATGCAGTTTTTGCGGCAGCAAAAACATAAAAAAATGTTTGTCTGCCCCTTCTTCCATGTCAGGATTGGCAAAAAACAGCTTGCCCGGCTCCGGCGACACAGCCTGCTGCGGTTTTTCTCCTGGTGAAGCTTCCGGCTGTGCAGGACCCGGCAGTTGCTGTGGAAAAAATGTTGTATAATGTAAATCATGAAAAAAAACTTTTGGGCTTGGTTTTAATTTCAGCTCTGGCATCTGATGTCCAAAGTTAGAGCCAACCCCCAAAATTTAAGACTGGCCGAGTAAAAATTTATAGCAGGTAAACTTTATATGAATGACAATTTTGACACTTTTATAAATAATCTTCAGGAAGAAATATTTGATGAAGCAAAAAAAGCTTTGGGTGAAGCAGGATTTCAACGATGGCAAAATCCTGAATATAACGGCCCATTGCAAAATTATGATACCAGCGCACAGGTTAAAGGTGAATGCGGCGATACAATGGAAATATTTCTAAAATTTGATAAAAACCGCATTAAATCAGCATCATACGTTACGAACGGTTGTGCTTCAAGTTCAATTTGCGGATCTTTTACAGCAGAATTGGCAATGGGAAAAAATCCTGATGAATTAACGGAAATTACCGGCGATGCTGTACTGAAAAAAATCGGCGGGCTTCCTGAAGAAGATAGACACTGTGCCTTTCTTGCTGCAAAGACTCTTCAGGAAGCACTCCAATGTTATATGAGTCGTGAAACAAAAAAAAATCAGGAGCACTTAAAAAAAACAGGGAGGGAAAAATGACAAAAGTTGCTATAATTCGTTGTGAAAAAAATGAAACAAAATGTCCTTTAACAAATTGTTTTAAATGCCTGGCTGAACAAAAGGAAGGCTTTAAGGGATATGATGACTGCCTCCTCACTGGTGTTTTTACATGCCGATGTCCCGGTGACAACCTGACAGATTTGGCCAACATACTCAAATCAAAGGGAACAGAGGTTATTCATTTTTGTACATGCGCATTTGCAAAAAAAACAGATGCTGGATGGGATGCGACTCATAATGGCTTTTGTGAAAATATTGATAGTCTGATCGAACGAACTAATAAAGCTTCCGGTGTTTCGTGTGTCAAAGGGACAGCACATCTACCCAACGGCTATGAAATAAAGA
>CAZNFB010000117.1:0-5153 GCA_964572105.1 uncultured Desulfobacteraceae bacterium | reverse complement strand
CTTAATCACCTGCCGGTGAAATTATCCATCAGTCTTTTATGGATAATCCCTGAACTTATTGAAAAATTTCAATAAGTTCGGGGGTACCCCTTAAAAATCATATTTTTTAATTTAAAAAAAACGCAATATATACCCTCTTTTCTGTTGACATATACAACATATTGCTATATTTACTCCTTCACGCCTGTTCCTTCTTTAACAATTTTTAAAACTTCTTTAAAGACTAAAACGATTTGCATTGCATGGATTAATCAACAAAAAGTAATAATTTATGTAAAAAGGGGTGCGCACATGTTTGAAAAAATTAAAAAACGAAACGGAAAAATTGAAGAGTTTGATTCGTCCAAAATTACAGCTGCAATTGCAAAAGCCGGGAATGCAACAGGGGAATTTGGCCTCAGGGATGCAAAAAAGCTTACTCTCCAACTCATGACACTTGCCAGACAGCTGCGCATAGGGGATACCCCTGAAGTGGAAGAGATACAGGATATAGTGGAAAGAATTCTCCTTGATTCTCCTTTTTACAAATCTGCCAAGGCCTACATAATCTACAGGGAACAGCATGCCCAGATAAGAAAAATAACTACCACGGCAAATATTAATATTGTTGAAGACTATCTCCATAAAGAAGACTGGCAGGTAAAAGAGAACAGCAACATGTGCTACTCCCTCCAGGGGCTTAATAATTATATATCATCGGGCATAACTTCGGAGTACTGGCTGAACAGAATCTATCCCCCTGAAATCAGAAGAGCTCACAACAACGGAGATATACATATTCATGATCTCAGCCTTCTTTCAGTATATTGCGTGGGATGGGACCTCACAGATCTTTTAAAAACAGGATTCAAAGGGGTTGAGGGAAAAGTGGAGAGCGCCCCTCCAAAACACTTAAGGTCCGCTCTCGGGCAGATAGTCAACTTTTTTTATACTCTCCAGGGCGAAGCCGCAGGTGCCCAGGCAATTTCCAATTTTGATACCCTTATTGCCCCCTTTATACGCTATGACAATCTCAATTATTCCGAAGTTAAACAGGCCATGCAGGAGTTTGTATTCAATATAAACATACCAACCAGAGTCGGCTTTCAAACACCATTTACCAACATAACCATGGACCTTTACGTTCCAGCCACCCATAAGGATCAGGCAGTTATACTCGGGGGAAAAGAGCTGGACATAACATACGCCGAATTCCAGCCTGAGATGGATATAATAAACAAAGCCTTTGCCGAAGTTATGATAGAAGGTGATGCTAAAGGGAGGGTCTTTACTTTCCCCATACCAACATACAACATAACAGCAGATTTTAACTGGGACAACCCAAACCTCGATATAATCTGGAAGATGACCGGCAAATATGGAATCCCATATTTTTCCAATTTTGTTAATTCAGATATGTCTCCTGAAGACGCAAGATCCATGTGCTGCCGGCTCCGCCTTGATAACAGAGAGCTTTTAAAAAGGGGGGGCGGTCTTTTTGGCGCTAATCCCCTCACAGGCTCCATCGGGGTTGTAACAATCAATCTCCCTCGCATAGGATACTGCTCGCAAAACAAAGCAGAGTTTTATTCCATTTTAGACAATCTTATTCAGATTGCCGCAAGGAGCCTTGCAATTAAAAGAAAAGTACTCGAAAATTTTACAGATAATAATCTTTATCCTTACTCAAAATTCTATTTAAGAGAAATAAAAAAAGGTTCCGGAATATACTGGAAAAATCATTTCTCCACCATAGGAATTATAGGGATGAATGAAGCATGCTTAAACTTCCTTGGTGAAAATTTAGCAAGCGAGGCAGGTCAAAAATTCTCCCTTGAAATCATGGATTTCATCAGAGAAAAAATTTCCGAAATACAAACAAAAACAGGGGATATGTTTAATCTTGAAGCAACGCCTGCAGAAGGGACATCCCATCGTCTGGCCATGAAAGACAAAAAACAGTTCCCAGACATTATCTGTGCCAATGAAGCTGAATATCAAGGGGGTGTATATCCTTATTATACCAATTCCACCCAGCTTCCTGTAGATTATTCCGATGATATTTTCGCAACTCTGGAACTCCAGGATGAACTCCAGACAAAATATACCGGAGGGACAGTTATGCATATTTTTCTCGGGGAACAGGCGAGCGATATGGATACACTAAAAAAATTCATTAAAAAAGTGGCGCATAATTACAGATTGCCATATTTTACCATTACACCCACATTTAGCGTCTGCCCCTCCCACGGATATCTGAACGGAGAAGAAGAAACCTGCCCTGTTTGCGGAGCCAAAACAGAAATTTACTCACGGGTTGTGGGGTACCTCAGGCCCATTACACAGTGGAATAACGGCAAACTTGCGGAATTCGGAATGAGAAAAACTTACAAGGTAGCATAAATAACTCATGTTTTTTGGCGGACTGGAAAAAAATTCATTCATAGATTATCCAGGGAAACTCAGCTGTGTCCTTTTTATTGCCGGGTGTAATTTCAGATGCCCCTATTGCCATAATCCTGAGCTTATTGCTCCTAACCCCAGACAGCATTTTTTTTTACATGAAAAAGAGATCCATGATTTTTTAAAAAAGCGTAAAGGCTTTTTAGATGGGGTTGTTATTTCCGGCGGAGAGCCCACCACCTGCAAAAGTATTCTATCAATATGTAAAAAAATTAAACAGATGGGCTATCAGATAAAGCTGGACACAAACGGAAGCATGCCCCATGTAATAAAGGAACTCATTGACAACAATCTTGTCGATTACATAGCAATGGATATTAAAACAGATCCGCTTTTTTATTCACCTCTCCTTGTGAAAAAAATGGATCCTCACCATATTTTTACAAGTATCAGTCTGATCATGGGGTCAAAACTCCCCTATGAATTTAGAACAACCTGCTTAAAACCTTTTATTGATGCCATGACCATAAAAAAAATTTCCAGGATTATTCAGGGTGCAGAGCTGTATGTGCTCCAGCAGTTTAGAAACAAAAATATTTTAAATAAAAACTTTTTTATTGGAAAAAATGCCCTATATGGAAAAAAAGAATTGACAGAATTAAAATATATAGTAAAAACAGATGTTAAAGAGTGCATTATTCGCTAATAATGCCTGGACAAAAAAAATCCCTTTTTTTCTCAAAAGGCAAATAGACCCAGTAGTGTCCGGTTAGAAAATTGCAAGAAAGGAAATACGGAAAGTTTAATTGTTTTTTCCGCTATTGCGAATAAATTTATTAAATACGCTACAAAAACAATTAAACTCCCCTCACGCAAAATTCTAACCGGACACTGCTGAAATAGACCTCCATATAGACGAACCATTAAAAAATAAAAGTTAAATATGGATATTCAAACTATTCTGGACCACAGGCTGGGCATGATTGCGGTTAAAAAAGGAATCATCACCTATTTCCAGCTTCAGCATGCCATAAAAGAACAAAGGTTAAGCACATATTCCAACAACTCTTTTGTTCCCATTATAGATATTCTTGTTAATTCAGGTATTATAACAAAATCTCAACACAAAGAGTTTTTAGCACTAACCCCCCATAGAGACTTAGAGCCTCCCCCTGAAGTCGAAGAAACCAAAGAAGATTCATATATTACCATTGCCGGGGACAATCTCTCGGCAACCATATGCCATGTCCCTGAACTCACCATGGAGAAGATAAAAAATGATTTAACTGATAAAAACATTATATACGGAATTGCCAACAATTATTTGATAGACAAATATCTTAAGGCAGAAGATAAAAGTGCTCCCTTTGAAATAGCAAAAGGTATCCCTCCACAAAAAGGACTCTCCGACAAAATCATATATTTTTTCGACACCGAGCCATTCAAGGTGGGGACATTAACCGAAGACGGGACAATGGATTGGAAAAACCGGGGGGACATTCCCATGGTTGAACCTGAAAAACTCCTCGCAAAAATCGAACCGGGGACCAATGGGCAGCCTGGCACCAATATTTTTGGAAGTTCTGTACCAGCCCCGCAAAAAACAACAGTTACATTACAATGGGGAAGTGGAACAAAAAAATCTGAAGACAATATCGAATGTTACTCCACCATCAATGGACAACCGATGATTTCTTCCAAAGGAGAAATTTGTGTACTTCCGATTCTTAAAATTGACGGAGATGTCGGCATTAAAACGGGGCACGTCGACTTTGACGGACTTGTGGACGTAAACGGAACCATCCAAAAAGGATTCAATGTCAAGGCAAAGAGTCTGCGTACTAAACAGATTGTCGATTCAAAGGTTACTGTATCAGATGATATTCTGATTTTTGAAGGGGTATACGGCTCTGCAATCAATAATGACGGGACTCTAAAAGCGGGACATATCAGGAGCTCACAAGTAATATCCCTGGGCGCCATAACTGTTCAGGGTGAAATAGCAGAATCAAAAATTGAAACAAACGGGAAATGCGCTGTTAAAGGTGCGATTCTGGCTTCGGAAATTTCAGCAAAAAAAGGGATTAATTCCAATAATATCGGTTCTGAGGTTGCAAGCCCGAGCAGATTAACCGTGGGAATAGATTTAAGAGCAAAAAGGGAAATTGGAAAAATAAAAAAAGATATATTTAATTTAAAAAAAGGTGATTCATATAAAAAGCTGGAAATAGAAAACAAAACTTTAGAAAAAAGGTCTGAACAAATAAATTCAGAACTTGGGGAAATAGCCCAGGTTCAGGATAAACTCATTGTAAAGCTTAGAAATATCAGCGAATCCCAGGATAATAACGCTGAAACAACGGAGGAACTGGAACAAAAAATTAAAAAAATCGATGATAAAGTGGAAGAACTAATGGGGGAAGATGAAAAAGCAACTGAGAAAATAGCTGAAAATAAAGATACTATGTCAAACCGTGGAAACAAAATCGAAGAATTAAACCAAAAAATCAGAGAAATATCAGAATTATCTGAATCTGACAAACCCCTTGCAATAATCAAAGCTTCCGGGGAACTTTATTCAGGTACCATGATTAAAGGGGCTTACTCATCCATAAAAATCGATAAAAACATGAACAGGGCCAGAATCAGTGAATCAAAAGACAAAACCTCCAATGCAGGCGACGTATGGTATATGAAAATATCAAGACTATAATTGGGCTTAGGAACGGGGACGAAATAAGTTCGCAATTTTAAGTGTTGAGGCGCCTGCC
>CAZNFB010000116.1:0-8314 GCA_964572105.1 uncultured Desulfobacteraceae bacterium | reverse complement strand
AATCCGATTTTGCTCATCAGGGCTCTGATTTTAATATCTGACATTTTTCCTCTTTAACTATTAAATATAGACCGTCACATAAATAATTTCACCATAGCTCAGTTTCGCCGTCTGGCTTTATGAAACTTATTATTTGAACATCCATAGTGTCCGTTCGGAATTAAAAGATAACCTGATTACTCAAAGGGAGGGAGATCGTTTCTCACATTAAACGGGTCCCTGGTGTACCCCATGGCGCCTCTAACTGTATTCATTATCTCTTCTAAAGTTGCACTGGCTTTTACAGCTTCAATGGCTGGGGGCAGAAGGTTTCCCTTTTTTTCAGCTTCCATGGAAAGATTATGCAAGGCGTCTTTTATGTTCGATTTGTTCCTTGATTTACGCAGGTCTTTAACCCTTTTTATCGCCTCTTTTTCAATCTCTTCCTGGGGGACCTCTGTTAATTCCTCTGAAACCATTTCATCATCTTCAGAGAAAATGAATTTATTTTGACCCACCACAACCCTTTCTCCACTTTCTACCTGTTTTTGGAAATCGACAATTCCCCTGTCTAATTCAGTCTGTATGTACCCTTTTTTTATGGCTTCCACAAATCCACCCATGGCTTCTATTTTATTTAATATTTCCTCGGCCTCTTTTTGAATGGTATCTGTGAGTTCTTCTATATAGTAGGAGCCTCCAAGGGGGTCTGCCACTGCGGGGATACTTGTTTCATGGGCAAGAATCTGATGGGTTCCAAGGGCTACTTTGCTCGATTCCGGTGTTGGAACACAAAATGGTTCCAGGTATGTGTCGCAGGTGATTGACTGGGCGCCCCCTAAAACTGCTCCCAAAAGCTGATATGCCACCCGTATGATATTATTTAATGGCCGTGCTCCCACAAGCTGGCTCCCTGTGGACTGGGCTGCAATTTTAAGCTGGAAAGATTTTTCATTTTTGGCGTTAAATGTCTCTTTCATCATTTTTGCCCACATCCTGCGCATGGCGCGCATTTTAGCGGCCTCTTCAAAAATATCGACACCAGCCTGACAAAAGGATGATGCCCTTGGAGCAAAAGTGTCAATATCGATTCCCCGTGAGACTGCTGCCCGGATAAAATCCATGGCCACGGCAAATCCCCATGCAACTTCCTGGGGAGCTGAAAGTTCCCCAGATTCCCTGAGATTATAGAAACTGCTTATGTACATAGTGCTCCAAAGGGGCATTTTAACGGAGCAATATTCAATAACATCTCCCACAACCTTAAGCGCAAAATCCAGGGGATTTACTTCTTTAGAATGACAAAAATATGAAAAAATCGGATCATTGGTCAATGTCCCCCTAAGCTTTTCAAGGGGGATGCCCCGTTTTTCAGCCGCTGCAACATAAGCAGCCAGTACTGCGATATTGGTGGTGGAGGCATTAATAAGAGTCATACTTAATGAATCAAGGGGGAGATCTGCCATTGCTTTTTCCATATCGTCCAAACAGCAGAAAGTTACTCCAACCCTGCCTATGGCGCCATGGGCCAGGGGATGATCAGGATCAAGCCCCAGGGTTGCAGGAAGATCCCGGTACCAGGCAAGTCCTGTTGCCCCCTGATCCAGCAATATTTTGAACTGTTTATTTATGTTTTCAGGAAGCCCCCAGCCCATTTGCTGCCGCTGTGTCCAGAGTTTTCCCCTGTACATTTTTGAAAAAATCCCCCTGGTGTAGGGATATTGGCCGGGATCTGCAGCATCTTTTTTGTTTTCTCTATCTTCAGGGGTATAGTTTTCGTTTAATTCAATATTTGACCATGTGGTGCTTCTGGTCGGTTTTGCCAGAAACTCCTGTGCAGCCTTATCTTTCTTCTTCAAAAAAAACCTCCGGTATTCTCCCTTTGCTGGAGTAAGAGTATTATAATACGCCTTCCTCCCTCCGGCCTTGTGAATTTATTATCTGAACATCCATAGCTCAGCTCTGACATAGTTTTTGGCTGTCAATACCCCATCTCATCTGCAACAATATCTCTGTGATATGCGCTTCCTCCGTACATCAACTGGAGGGATTTAGCCTGTTTGTAATAATAGTGAAGATTATACTCATCAGTAAAACCTGTTGCGCCATGGGCCTGAAGGGCGTTTTTTGTTACACGCTGGTAAGCATCTGCTGCCCAGGCCTTTGCTGAGGAAGCCTCTTTTCGGCAGGGCATATTATTACTTACTTTCCATGCAGCGTTGTAAACAATGAACCTTGACGAGTCAACATCTATGGCCATATCAGCACATTTGTGCTGAAGTGCCTGAAAAGCTCCCAGGGGTTTGCCGAACTGTTTTCTCGCTTTAAGGTACTCAACAGTAACATCAAGAGTCCTTTGCATGCCCCCTATCATCTCCATGCATCGACTTGAAAGGAACAGGGGCGTAAGCTTTTCAATAATTTCATCGGCACTCCCCTCCCCCCCGATTATATTTTCTTCGGGAATTTTTACATTTTTAAGAATAATTTTGTCATATTTTTCCACTGAAAATGTTGCTATTGGAGAAGATTTTATCCCTGATATTTGGTTTTCCAACAGAAAAAGAGTGGCCTTTGCTGAAGAATCTTCCCCACGGCATATGAGGTAATCAGAGATATCTGCATAGGGAACAAACATTATGGTTCCGTTTAAAGTATAGGTTTTACCCTCTTTTTTTATTGTAACCAGGGCTTTGTCTTCAGGCAATTTTGTGTCCACCTGTCCTGACCCCATGGTTACTATAAGATCCCCATTTGCTATTGCCGGCAAAAGTTGTTCCTTTATGGCATCGGAAGCGGCAAGGGATAAAACAGATGCCCCAATAACAGAAGAGACAAAAAAGGGGCTTGGATATAAAGCACGTCCCATCTCTTCAAGTATTGGGCAAAGATCGAGGAAATCTGCACCTATGCCACTATATTTTTCATCAATTAAAAGGGATAGCCAGCCAAGATCGGCCATTTTTTCCCAGTTCTTTTTAAACAGATTTTTTCCGTCCAGACTCTCCCGTAACTGGTCAAAGGACCATTCCTTGCTGAAAAAATCTCTTGCTGAATCCTGATACATTTTTTGTTCTTTTGTAATTTTAAAGTCCATATTTATCACCTTAAATTTTTTAAGTGTATACCGGTATTATATTGGATTTTTAGGACTATTTACTCATCATGGACTGATAAAATCCCAGGCCCACCTGACTTACCAGCATACGCATGTTCTGTATGTCCATTTCTGTTAATGATTCCTGCCCCTTAATCCGCATGGATAAAAATAACCCCATGGATATGTTTTTAACCATAAGGGGAAAGATTATAATACTTGTTGCATTTAATGCCTGAAAAATTTTATGGAATTTACTTGTACCACCATTGTCCTGATTTATATTGTGAATTACATATTCCTTTTTTTCTTTTACGGAATGGACAGGGGGCTCTTTTTTTGAAAGCATGGAAAAGTTAAAGGCTTTGGCAAGGAGAGGTATTTCAGGGCCAAGGCCAAACTTAAATGATAAATTGTCCCGTTTTGGTGAAACCATGGCCAGTAAAACATTACGCATTTCAAGCCCCCTGTACATACCCTCCAGAGCCATCATAATTATATCGTTGATGGAAAGTTTGTTGGTTATGGAGGTTGTAATGTCGGAGATTGTTCTTGTTAGAATTTTCTGACGTTCCATTATCTGTTTTAATTTATTGTCACTATTGCTGTTTATTTCGTTTGCGGAGGCAATCTTCTCTTCAGCTCTTTGCCGGTTTTCATTATTTTCAGGAAAAGGCATCTGAACTGTTTCATCACATACTTCAGCAGATGGAATACTTTTTTTGTCTGATTCAGCATCTTTTTTTGGTTTAATGCCGAGTTTGGCCATGCTGGTTTTCATAAAACCGGAAAAATCGTTTGCCTTTTCAATGGAATCATCAGCGATTTTTTCCAGATCTTTTATTTTAACAGGGATCAAGTCTTTAAATTTGCGTGTCAAACTTTTCAGTGCTGCACGTCTTTCTTGTTTATCTGTTATCATGGAAGCCTTACTCAAATCGCTTGAATAAGAAGTGATGCATTGCAAAGTTTCAACACCATCTTTTAACGGCCCTTTATTTTTTGGGTTAATTTTAACCATTCCAGATTGAAGCAATTCAGGTAGATTCCATGATTCAGCAATTGCCTGCCCCAGTTCCGTACAGGATAAACGCATAACCTGGCGAAAAGCTTCTTCCTCATCTTTTTCCCCCTGTTTCATAAGGTCGTCTATGGCCCTTTGTTCTTCTGAAAAATAAAAAGAGACAACAAGTCTCCCCAGATATTGCATCATACTGCAGATTAATGATTCTTCAGGCTGTTTCAACCCCATATGATTTGCAAATTCCTGGGCCATTAGTGAAGAAAGGGTAGCCTCAATTACAAGGGCTTGAAGAGCCGGGGAATCGGATTTTTTAGAAAAATGTTCAAATATACCCACAGTGGAGGTTAAACTTAAAATAACATCCACTCCCAAAACAACCACCGCCCGTGATATGGTGGTGACCTCTGAAGCAAGTCCTTTATAATATATGCTGTTAGCTATGCGAAGAACAGTGTTGGTCATGGAAATATCTTTAAGAATACTCCTGGCAATTCCATGGGCGGAAGAATCTTCTGACTTCGCAGCAGCAATAACTTCACTTACATATTGTGAAATAGCCGGAAAATCACCTTTTCGCTTAATCCGCTGTAAAATAAAATTAAGTATTTCCTGGCGCTCACCTGCTTTTTCTTTATCCTGGCTGTTGGATTTTTTCTTTCCCCCTTTTTTTTCAGAGCATCTGTTAAAAGCTTCAAGCATTGAAGCAGCATTTTCAAACCTGTCAGAGGGCTTCTTTGCCAGGGCCGTATTTACAAAATCATAGTATGCCTTGGGTAAATCGGATTCATGGGATTGCAATGGGGGATGGGACTCTTTAGTTATGGCGTGGCGGAGTTTTTCAAAATCAGTATGGGGAAAGGGGAGACGGCCGCTTATGAGTAAATAAAAAATTATGCCCAGAGAAAAGATATCTGTTCGCTGATCAAGTGCTCCCCCTGTAATCTGTTCCGGTGCCATGAAACGAGGCGTTCCTGTAATCTGAATGTTTTTTTCCCGAAGATCGGAAATAGATTTTGCTATTCCAAAATCCATGATTTTGGGATGTCCGTTTTTTTCTATAATTATATTTGCCGGCTTTAAATCAAGATGTATAATTCCGGCTTTATGTGCGAAGGCCATGGCCGAGAGGAGTTCCTGATAAATATTTTTGATGAATTCAAACTCGAGGCCTTTTTTCTGTTTTAAAAAATCAGATAGAAGATTCCCGGAGATCAGCTCCAAAACAACAAAAGGGAGTCCATCCTGTTCGCCAATATCATAAACCTGTACAATACCCTTGTGGGAAATGGCAGCGGCGAGCTGTGCTTCCTTTAGAAATTCTTTTTTTAACCCGGATAATTTTTCAGGGGTCAGATCTTTGGGGAAACGGATAATTTTAATTGCAACGTTTCTGTCTAATACAGGATCATGGGCGCGAAAAACTTCCCCCATGGCACCTTTGCCCAGAAGCGATTTAATCTCAAAGCGGCCTAATTTAACGATGGGCATTAAATATCCTTTATATGATTGTAAGTACTCAGCTAATATGTACGGCAGCAGGTATAATCTGATTAAACCATGAAAAACTCACAGATAAGAGGTCGTAAAGAAAGAATCTGTTAAAAATATAAACTTGCGTAATAGTATGCCAGAAAATAACACTAAATTAATTTAGCAGATTCCCTTCCTGTAATTATATTATAATAATTTATGATACGTCAAGATTGTACTTATGGAATTAATAAAAATTAAAGAGAGGGGAGCAGAATCAGGTTTTTAAAATATCAAAAATTTTTTTTGCAGAGACTTCACCTTCCCTTAAAATCTTAATCCGGTGGGCAGTTAAGTCTATTATGGTCGAGCCTTGACCCCCTTTAAGTTTTCCAGAGTCGAGAATGCAGTCTGTTTTGCCGGCCACCACAGGGTCAAGGCTTTTAATATCGCAGCATCCGGGCATACCTGAAATATTGGCGCTTGTTCCTGTTATGGGTACATTTGCTGCTTTTACAAGGGCCAGAGCTCCCCGGTGCTCAGGAAGCCGGATGCCGATTTTCCCGCTTCCACCGGTGAGAATGGAAGGTAAGTCAGGTTTTGCCTTAAATATGAGGGTAATCTGACCCGGCCAGAATTTTTCCATTATTTGCAAAGCTGAATTGGGAATATGGGTCACAAGCCCCGGGATATCCTCCATCCCTGCCACGAGTATGGAAAGGGGCTTGTTTAAGGGGCGCTGTTTAATGTGGAAAATTTTTTTCAAGGCATCAGGATTAAAAGCATCAGCTCCAAGCCCATAAAGGCATCGTGTGGGAAAGACTGCAACTCCCCCTTCCTTTATTTTTGCGGCAGCCCTGTTTATTGAATCAGGATCAGGGCTCACCGGATCTATTTTTATTATTTTATTAATAAGCTTTAAGTTCTTCTGCTTTTTTTTCAACCTGCAGGGCCATTTCCTTTTTATAGTCATCCAGCATTTTGCTTAATTGGAGATCCATAACAGCGAGAATCTGTACTGCCAGAATACCTCCATTTTTTGCACCAGATTTTCCCACAGCCATGGTTGCCACAGGAATACCAGGGGGCATCTGAAGTGTGGAAAGAAGGGAGTCAATCCCTTGCAAACAGGAGGAATCTATGGGAACGCCGATTACAGGGAGAATAGTATGGGCCGCGATGACTCCGGCAAGATGGGCTGCGTGCCCTGCCCCTGCTATAATTACTTTTATCCCGTTTTTTACGGCATTTGAAGCTATTTGCATTACTCTTGCCGGATTTCTGTGGGCCGATGCCACTGTTATTTCATGGGGAATATCAAATTTTTTAAGGATGGCTACGGCTTCGTCCATAACCGCCAGGTCAGAGATACTCCCCATTACAATGGAGACAACCGGGGAAATCTCCATTCTTTTAACGGCTTTTTCACCTATATCCTTTCTGTGATACATATTATTCCAGCTTATCTTTGAAACAGCCGTGTACACTTTTGAAACAGCCTCTTTTACAGAGTCTCCAAGGCCGGTAACCCCCAGAACCCTCCCCCCTGAGGTGACAATATCCGAATTGTTTATAGTTGTTCCTGCGTGGAAAACAAAAATGTCCTCCATCTGGTTTGCATGGTCGATTCCTGAAATCGGAAATCCTTTTTCATAAGATTCAGGATAGCCCCCTGCAGCCATCACAACACAAAGAGATGCCCTTTTATCAATTTCAAGGGTCTGCTCATGGAGTGTTTCTGTAATAACCCCTTCCATCAGAGGAACAATATCAGATTTAAGACGCATGAGAAGTGGTTGAGCCTCTGGATCTCCCAGGCGAACATTAAACTCTAAAACTCTGATTCTGTCTTTGTCGATCATCAGGCCGGCATACAATATCCCTTTATAGGAATTTCCTTCTGCTGCCATTGCCCGTACCGCAGGTATCATGACCTGGTTCATAATCTTATTATTAAGAAACCGGTCAATCACCGGAGCAGGAGAATAAGCACCCATTCCCCCGGTATTAGGGCCTTGATCTCCATCATAAATAGCTTTATGATCCTGGGACGAAGGTAGGGGAAGAACTGTTTTTCCATCTGTAAATGCAATAAAAGATGCTTCCTCACCCTTTAAAAATTCTTCCACCACCACCTTTTCCCCTGCTTTTCCAAAGGCTGAATCTTTTATTATAAGCTTTAAGGCTGCAATGGCTTCATCTTCGGTCATGCAGATAATCACACCTTTGCCGGCAGCAAGTCCGTCTGCTTTAAGAACAAGGGGGGCACCTTTTTTAAGAATATAATCTTCGGCCTTTTTAAAATCGGTAAAGGCCTGGCCCGCAGCCGTGGGTATGTTATATTTTTCCATCAGGTCTTTGGCAAATGATTTGCTCGATTCCAGCTGTGCTGCAAGTTTTGAGGGGCCAAAGATTTTGAGCCCTTTTTCTTCAAAAATATCTACAATACCCATGGCAAGGGGTATTTCCGGCCCCACCACGGTCAAGTCGATCCCTTTTTTTTCAGCAAATTCTGCCAGTTTATCGATCTCTTCTGCGCCCACGGGGATGAGTTCTGCCAGATCCGCAATTCCTGCGTTACCAGGTGCACAATATATTTTACTAACTTTTGGGCTTTGAGCAATTTTCCATATAAGGGCATGCTCTCTGCCACCGCCACCTATTACAAGGATTTTCATCCAAACCTCTCTGCTGCTGTTCCAAAATTAATTTTCCGGAAGCCTGTTTTTGTTTTAATAAATTTT
>CAZNFB010000115.1:0-8372 GCA_964572105.1 uncultured Desulfobacteraceae bacterium | reverse complement strand
AAAGATACAGGGCAGAAATGGATTCTGCCCCTACCCCAGCCATACCCAAAATTGTACAATCATTTAAACAGCATACAACAATTGAATACATAAAAATGGTAAAACTAAATATTGTACCGCCTTTTGAAAAACGAATTTGGCAGGCAGCATGAACTTGTCATTATGCCAAACCATATTCACGGAATCATTGAAATCACCACCGTAGGGGCGGATTCCATATCCGCCAAAGATACAGGGGCAGAAATGGATTCTGCCCCTACCCCAGCCATACCCAAAATTGTGCAATCATTTAAACAGCATACAACAATTGAATACATAAAAAAAGGTATACCCTGGGCATTTTAAGTACCCCCGCTCCCAGACTTCTGCCTGGAAACAAGGGTAAACTCTTCATCAAAAATCTAAATTTCCTGAATTGTTCGAGCGATTATAGTATCCTGAGTTTTTTTGTTAAGGCTGGTAAAATGTGCGCTGTACCCTGCCACACGAACCTGGAGCTCATGATAGTTTTCAGGCTCTTTTTGAGCTGCAAGAAGGGTATCGTTATCCACCATATTAAATTGAACATGATTAATGCCAAGATCACACCATGCTTGAATATAAGATTTCCATACTTCAAAACCCTTATCACCAACGAGCTGTCCCGGTGACAGGCGCTGATTTAAAAGATTTGCCCGAAACATATTTTCATGGGTCAATTTTCCGGCTGTCCTGAGTACTGCTGTGGGCCCTTTTTTGTCAAGCCCTGCACCTGGTGAACATCCACCATCATAGCAAGTGTCCCCCAGGCGTCTTCCATTGGGAAGAGCCCCTAATAACGCACCTCCCACAGTATATGCTGCAACATTTTGAGGAACCATGGGTATCCCCTTTGCCGTTGAACCCCAGCATTGAGCAGGCAACGATATTTCATCGCGAACTCTTTCATGAATTTTTACAATAATATCATCCGCATAGGAATCATCATTTCCCCATTTAGGAGCTTTAACAAAATCCATACGTTCTTTTTCATAACCTTCCCAGTTTGCCTTTATCATTTCAAAAAGCTGCTTCATTGTATATTTTTTATCATCAAATATTAATTTCTTAACTGCAACAATGGCATCCATTCCATCCATCCAGATGAAATTTGTAAGCCAGTTATTCCCATACTCACGACGCTCAAAACAATTAATTCCTTCTTCAACACACCGTTCATAGGTGGCACTAAGATGGGGTTTACCCATTTTTTCTTCAAAAAACCGTGCCATGTTCCGTATTTTGCAGGCCTCCCAGCTCATAACCTTAAACTGCTCCAGGGAGGCGTCCACAAACTGCTCAAAGGTCATTTTAACAAAATCGCCTGTTTTAGGCCCTATCTGCATGTTAAAAACCGGATTCCAGCCATTCCACATGGCAAGCTCCACACATTTTGACCCCAGGGTTGCGCTTGATGAATAGCGTGAAGGCATGCATCCATCTTTTGTTTCCGGGCACGGCACTATACATGCCTGGGCAGTCCATGTTCTGGCCTCTTCTTCACTGGTTCCGCTCCAAAAGGTGTTTGCTTTAATCAGCACCTGATCATTACGCATATTGGGATATCCAAGACCATGGCGAATACATTCAAAAGCATTTTTTAAAACATCATCCGGCATATCCTTATTATATCTCAAGGCAAAAGTTGGTGAAGTACACCGAACAAGGCGTGCGGCTTCAAGAAAAATATTAGTGAGATCATTATATTTCAGCGTACCATCAGGAGCCATTCCGCCAAGAGTCCATACATAAGCGCCCACATCCCCTGTGCCAAGTTCCCGATATTGCCTGTCACGGCAGCTTCCATACTCAAAAGCCCGGATCATATATTCACAAACATATTCCAGGGCATCTTCCCTTGCAAGGGTCTTATTTTTAATTACATCCTGTTCATACCATTCCCAGAACCACCAGTCATTATGAGTTGGCCATGATGTATCCGATTTTTCTCTTTTTCGGCACATAGTCTGTATATGCTCGAACTGTAAAGCCTCAATAAAATTTTCCGGCGGGTTTGCAGGAACACGCTCACAACGTTCTGAAACATCAAGAAGTTCCTGTTTTCTAACAGGATCGGTTTCAAAATTTTCAGCTATAATCCTTGCAAGCCTGCTCAACCTTTTAGCGTGACGGATTTCAGATTCAAGGGTGATTTTCATCGATTTCCAATTATCTATTCTTTTAAGATAATGGTATTCCTGATCAAAATCCGGCCTTGCACCAACTTTATAAAGAACCTCATCAGCTTTTTTCAGATGGCCGTCAATCTCTTCAAGAATTGCATTATACCCCTTTTTATAATACCCGAAGTTGGATGTACAATACGCGGTGGTTTCAAGATGGGGGCCTCCGGTAAATGTCTGGGATGTCCGACACATAATTATCTGTCGTTTACTTAAACTTCTTTCCATAAAAGACTGCATGGTAAAAGGCTTCATAATCTCCAGGGATTCTTCCACACAGTCACGCTGACCAGGATCGATCAATTCATCTTTATCATTGAAAAAATCTTCATTAAAAGAGAATGATCCATTGGGAACCCAAAAAATTTTATGGGGTGCAGAAGAACAATTCCCAATTATTTTTGACTGGTCCACAATGAATATGGGAATTTCATCATTAACTTTTTCCAAAGCCTTTGCCCATGTCAGCATATATGGTTCATAGCTTGCTTCCGGCCTGCTGAAAACCTCTCCATAAATTTTAGGTCCGTATTCACATGCTTTTGTCCCTGGCAGATAGGAAGCCCCTTTTGAAGCTTTTGACCAGATTGCCTTCCTTAAATAATCAATCCGGGAAGAACGGGCTTTTTCCGCCCACCACCAATATTGCCTTTTTTCCAATAACTCCTGAATTTCCTGTTCTTTCATAGTTACAGACATATTTCTCCTTTTTTAACGCAAAATTCAGTAGTGTCGGCTATAAGCTTCCTGTATCTTTTTTCTTACAAGTTCCCCACCAAACACCACTGGTAAAGTTTATAACAATATAACTTTGTATTAATATTATCATTACTTTAATCAGCTGCAAAAATAAAGAATAATTTATCAGGGCTAATACAAAAAGGTTACACAGCGCTATTGCTTATTTTCTATTACAAGGTTATGAGTATATTAAAATGAGGAAACCGGCTTAATGAACTGCCGACATTCTTAGGTCTCGTCCACATTTTAACCCTTGGAACCCTTCGTCCAGGAGTTCGATTATGTAAGTTTTTTAATTTATTTGGGCTTGGTTTTAATTACGGACATGCACCCATGGCCGATGTTATGACCAACCTCATTTATTTCAAAAGGAGATTTGAATGAACATTTATGTGGGAAATTTGTCGTACGAGGTCACAGAAGAAGATTTGCGACTGGCTTTTGAGCCTTTTGGACAGGTTAAATCTGCTGCTATTATAAAAGACAAGTATAGCGGTCAGTCAAAAGGTTTTGGATTTGTGGAGATGTCCTCTAAAACCGAAGCGCAGTCTGCAATTGATGGCTTAAACGGCAAAGATCTAAAAGGGCGAGCGCTTAACGCGAATGAAGCTCGTCCCCGCACCGAAAATCGTGGTGGGAGAGGGAGCGGCGGAGGTGATAGAGGCGGTGGAGGCTTCAGTGGTGGTCGAAGCAAAGGTGGTCGAGGCGGCGGCGGATACAATGGAGGTGGTAAAGGCGGCGGCGGTAGAGGCGGCGGCTATAGCGGCAGCAGGGGAGGACAGGGACGGGGCAGATAATGGTCAGAAATGGCCATATAGACCTTAAAATAAAAATTTTGGGTCCGTTATCGATCGTCGGAGTATTGTAATACTCCGACAACCGATACCGGAGCATTACAATATGCCTTTCTCCCTCTGGCCTTGTGCCGAATTTTAAAATAAGGTTATTATCTGAACATCTATAATTGTCCCTCTTTTCCACACAAATCATTATAAAAGGATAAAAATTCTTTATATGATGGTTTAAAGTAAAATATACCATTTTGTTCCTTTGAATAATTTTCATCCATTCCCCGTACAAAAAAGTAATAAATGCCTCCAAAATCAGTTTTATAATCAAAATCTTTTTTTTGATTTTTAAGAAATTTTATAAGTGCAATTGTATATATCATATACTGGAGGTGGTAGTCATGCTCGTCCATGGCATCCCGAATCATATCAGTATTGTACTTTTCAACGGAATCCCCCATGCTTGTACTTTTCCAGTCTGCTATATAATATTTATTATTATGCAGAAAAATCAGGTCAATTGCTCCGTTTAAAAATCCATCACTGGAGATTTTAAAATTTATATCCGGATTTTCGCTGCAGCTTAAATTAAGGTTAATCCTTTTATTTTTATTTATGGGGAAAAAAAAATTCATTTCATGTTTTCTTTCGTTTTCAGGGATATCATACAATCTGAAAAATTGATTGTTTTCATCTTTTACCGGGGTTTTAAGGGTATTAAAAACAATGGTTTTTAACATATTTTTGTGTTCATCATACCATTGCTGGGGAAAATATATGGCAGAGCGGCTCCTGAAAAATTCATCAAAATTCTCATCATCGCAAAAAGTATCTACAATAAGGTACTTTCCCAAAACAAAATAAGGTATATCTTCCAGCAGACAGTGGAGAAGATTGCCCATGACATTTCCCCTGGAAAATGTATAAATGTTTTCTTTTACAATATCATCTGTTAATATTTTTTCATCATCCAGCCCCCCAGGTCCTTTGGGTAAATCATCGGGCAGCACCTCAAACAAGGTGTCACTTATACCGTTGTACTTATGTTTATCAAGCTGTATTGCATGTATACCTGAAAAGCTTGACAAAAAAGTTTTTCTGCTGCGAATTTCATCAAGAGTATCATCAGTAATCCCTTTGCAGTTAAAGCTCTTTACCTGGGAAGTCTTTGCGCTATAATGGATGGGAGCATTATGCCGTTGTTCATCCTGGGGGGTAATTCTGGTGATTTTAAAATATTTGGAATTATCACCAGATTTGATAAACTCCTTAAGCCCGGACAGATTACAAGAATCAGGACCTGTCAGTTTTTTATACATATTATAGATTTTTATTTTTGAGGATGCAGCAAAGGGGAGGTATATTTTTGACTTTGCCCTGGTAATGGCGACATATAGCAGGCGCAGAAATTCCCCATCATCAAATTGTGACGATCTGGTTTTCCCTTCATCCTTTTTTAAAAAATCAAAAACACGTTTCCCATCTTCAAAGTATGTTGTATATGCTCTTTGATCCTGCGGTTTTCCCCTCAAACCTCCAGCCATAAAAACTATTGGAAACTCCAGCCCCTTTGATGCATGCATGGTCATTATCTGCACGGTATCATCATCACGATCCAATCGTATTTCTCCGGATTCGTCACACCCCCCGGAGGATATTTGATTGTTTATATAATCATAAAGCCCTGATGCTCCCAACCCTTTATGATATTGATGTCTGGAGATAAGTTCAATGAGATGGTCTGTATTTGTTACTTTTCGCTCGCCTTTGGGAGCGGCTAAAAACCTTTCCCTAAATGGTGCAACAAAAGGAATATCCTCCCCGCTCTTTTCACCAGAGCCTTGTTTGTCTCCCCTTGATAAAGAAAGGATTTCGTCCATTGCTCCGTAAAAATGGAATTTATCAATCTTTTCTTTCCAGTTTGCAAATCTGTCCTGCCAAAAGGGGAGTCCTCCTTTATTAATAAGGGAAAACAACTCCTTAAAATCAAAGGAGAAAAAAGAGGTCAGCAGGGCAGCCTTTATTGCAGGCCTGTTTTTATAGTCATTTATTCCCTTGAAAAGGAGGGAAAAGTCTTCTGCCTCCTGACTTTTCCATACATCACCCTGCTGATTTATTACTGCTGGAATATTATACTCTAAAAACAGGCTCATATATTGTTCAGCCTCGGCATTTGTACTTGTGAGCACCGCTATATCAGAGGCTTTTACAGGATTTTCATTTACGGATGCATCAGATCTTTTTAAGGATATCCCAGGGGAGGTCAATAACTGATAAATTTTATCCCTGACAAAAAAATGCCATCTGCTTCTGATATCACCGATTTTTTCATATTTTTTTTTCTGCTTTTCCTCTGCATCATCCTGTTTTTCAATTAAAACAAATTCTATGTTTTGTTCTTCAGAGTCATTTATGCACAAACGGGGAATACTGTTTTTGGGGGGAACCTTTACCGGATCAAAAAAAATGCTGTTTAAAGACGAAACAGCTTTTTCCAGAGCCTTGTCCCCAGACAGGTCTTTTTGTTCCTGTTTGTTTGTTATTTGATGATCCCCATTAAAAACAGAAGAGAATAATCGATTTACCCCATTTATAAGGCCCGGGGCTGAACGAAAATTTGTACCAAGTTTATACCTGTTTTTCATCTGGGATGTAACTTTAAAATAGGTTTCGATATTTGCCCCGCGAAAATTATATATGGCCTGTTTCGGGTCCCCTATTACAAAAAGGGGCAAATCCTCTGATCCAGATATATCTTTGAAAATATGAAAAAAAATGTCCCATTGAACCTGATCCGTATCCTGGAATTCATCAATTAAAATAGCGGAATACTTTTTTTGAAGTGCTTTTCTGAATATATGATCATCCTTTTTAAGGGCAGCTCTTGTCCGTAATATCAGGTCAGAAAATTCGTGGAGACCATACTCTTTTTTCTTAAGATCATATAAGGTGATGATATTTTGTATTGTATCAAATAATAGAAAAATTCCATCAATACCATTAAGTTGAAAAACATTATTTGAGGTGACATATGCATATAGTTTTTCAAGGCTTAAATAAAAATCGTATAATAATAACTTTTCTACATGGGGAGATTTTTTTTTCAGACCCTGGTCTTCAATATAAGAGGAACGGAGTTTGAAAAAATTATCCAGCCCCCCATTAAAATTTGTTAAAAACTTTTCAAGGTTTTGAGAATTAAAAAATATATTTAGTTCTTTAAACCATTTTTCAACACTCTTTTTTCTGTATTTGTTCCCATTGAGATATTTATGGTCATCCCAGAAATCATTTATGCTAATCTCTTTCAAAATTGAAGAAGCTTCCTGAAAACAGGCCCACAGGTCTCCGGTTTTTGAAATAAATTTTTTTTTCTCTTCTTTATAGGCTGGTAAAAGTGATTCAAACTCCTTTTTACAGGGAAGAATTTTATTTTCTTCAATCTGGAAGATATCTCCCCGTATAAAACCGCGTAATGCTTCAACCAGGTCGTAAAAATCTTTGGCTTTTACTGTATTTAAAAGAAGTTTATAATCATCTATGGTTATTTTTTTGTCGGCAAAAAGCTGTCTAAAATAATCCCAGATCACCTGATCAAAAATTTCATTATCATCAACTAACTCGGAAACAAAGGGATTCCCGCTTTCAAAGGGAAACTCCCTGAGAACATGCTGACAAAATCCGTGAATTGTATATATTGATGCTTTATCAAAAGATTTTGCCGCCTCTGATAAAAATTTTAATTTAACAGCTTTATCCACGGAATCATCGATGATTCCCTCATCAGAACCTGATAAAATATTTCCTATAATTCCCCTGATACGTTCCCGCATCTCCAGCGCAGCTTTTTCGGTGAATGTAACCACAAGAATCTGATCAATCCCGGCAGGAGGTTTTCCGTTTACCCCCTCTGTTAAATAACGGACTACCAGCCGTTCAAGGGTATATGTTTTTCCGGTGCCTGCGGATGCTTCAAGAACAGTACTTTTAGAAATATCAGCAGATAATAATGAAAAATTGGTATTCATCAAGAGCCCCCATAACTTATTTCATCTCCGTTCCTAAGCTATTTATAGATATCTCCACGAGTACCTATATGGTCAACGTATACGATGTCATTCTCCTCATCAAACCAGAAAATAATCCGCATATTTCCCAATCGAATTCTGTGATAGCCCGCCCATTCACCAGCCATTTGTATAACTCCTGGTAACTCCAATGGATCTTTCCCAACCTGTTCAAGGGCCTTTTTTACACGATTCTTTTGATCTTGTGGAAGCTTTTTGAAATAGTTCGCAGCGCGGCGATGTACGATTATTTTACTCATCAGATTGAATCCAATTCAACATAAACACTTTTATTCCCAGCTTTTCTATCTTTGCGCGCTTGTTTGAGATTATCAATCGCATTGCTGTCCAAATCCAGACCTAACATCTCTTCAATTTTCTTAAAATCCTCCCAGAGAATAATTACCTCCTTTGGATTGCCATGCTCATCTACAACAAATTTTTTGTTTATCGTTATCATATCATCCTCCTGTTTTTTTCCCTGCAATTGCCTCTTTTTGAGCTAATAGATTTCCGAACTTGCCATAATTCACTTTAACTCCATCGTCCAGATCCAGCAATATCTTCATATCTGC
>CAZNFB010000114.1:0-8385 GCA_964572105.1 uncultured Desulfobacteraceae bacterium | reverse complement strand
ATGGGCCAAAAGACAAGCTATTTCGTTCAACTTATAAAATTTTCGTTCCTAAGTACCAGTCTACATGTTTTTAAGAAACACCTCTAAAATATGTTAAAAAATAATGTTTTATCATAAGGGTGCCTTGAAAAAACAGAATTTTCGTTTGAGGACAAGGAGCGCGAAAATTAAAAGGTGCAGCATGCACAGGGTATGTGAGCATCTTTTATTTTCGCAGTAACACCGTAATCTGGCAAAAAGGCAATTTTTCAAGGATCCATAAAGGATAATTAAGGGGTACTTATAAAATGGCTACAACAGATAAACAGAAAAAATTACAAAATTTTGTTGATAAGAGGGAATATTGGAAGTGGGCCGAAACTGCACGCTCGTCACGGGTAAACTATTTAAGAAAAGCTGTATGGTCAAAAGGCTCCAAGGGGGCATCCTATCTTCCCGGCATTAAAATGGATCAATATGGACCAATGTTTTATGCTGAGGCCTTTGGGAATCCAGATGCCATTGCTGAACAGTATATTACAACATACGCAAAAGCTGTGGTAAAATGCAACGACAATATTCCGATTTTTGTTGTTGATCAGTCAAGGATTATTGGGTGCTGCGCATCTGCCCCCCATAAACTTTTCTGGGTTCCTGTGGGATCTTATTCCGCAAACGAAGATATGTTCAATGATAAAGATGATCTTGTTGAACCGGAATTTCGTGATTCAATAGAAAAAAGCCTTGAAATATTAAAACCGTGGACACAGCAGACCCTTACAGAGAAGATTTTAAGTAAAAGGCAGATGGTAATGGCCCGCACCTCTCAGGTTTATACAGGGGGTGCTCACCTTGAAAATTCAGCTTACTGTACATCCCAGTTTTCCTATTATAAAAAGGGCTTTAAGGCAATTATTGAAGAGATTGACGAAAAACTAGCAGCGGCAAATGATGTTCTTTATAAGGTAGGAGCCAAACCTGAATTTAAAGATGAAGAGTATTATCTAGAAAGAATCGATACTTGGAAATCGATGAAATCAGTTCTGGAGTCAGCAATCCGCTATGCTAAACGGCTATCCCGCCTTGCAAAAATAATAGCTGAGAATTTTGAATCCGATCCGGCGAGAAAGCAGGAATTGCTCGATATAGCCGAGCGGTGTGCCTGGGTTCCTGAAAATGGCCCCAGAAACTTTCCCGAGGCTCTGCAGTTTGAACATATTCAGACCCAGTGCCGAAAACGGGAAAAATCGGACGGTTCATGGCCTGCGCACCCTGACTGGTGGTTCTGGGAATGGTATGAGCAGGATGTTATTAAAGAAAAGTCCATGACAAGGGATGATGCCCTGGAATATATGTGTGAATACCTTATCCGTGCTTTTGAATATGGAAGCTGCAGAAATCGTCAAAGCAGAGAATTGATGACAGGAGATCCAGGACCCTATGTCTGGACCCTTGGAGGCATGGGCCCCGACGGTGAAATGAAGTATAATGATCTTACAAATTTAATTTTTGAAGCCGCAAGGCTGGTCAGAGTCACCTCTCCCACATATGCTCTTCGCTACAATAAAGAAATGCCTGATGATGCTTTGAAAAATGCTTTTGAATGCATACGCCACGGGCTTGGGTATCCTAATATCAGAAATGATCAAGTATTAATAAAATCGAACATCTACTGGAGCGGTACTCCAGAAAAGGAGGCCCGCACCTGGACAGCCCAGTCCTGTCTTGTTCCCTGCCCTGAAACCAAAAACGGTTGTATGCCCTCCAGGTATTCTTCAGCCACAACCTATGGTTCAAAATGTGTGGAACTTGCTTTATGGAATGGTCTTAATCCCGTATTTAATATGCAGATCGGTCCTAAAACCGGCGATCCAGTTAAAATGACCTTTGAAGAGCTGGTTGATGCTTCCATTGAGCAGTACAAAACTTATCATTGGGAGAGCGCAAAGGTAAGAAATATGGCCAGATCCATAGAAAAACGGATAGGAAGGCCCTACCTTTCAGCGACCTATGAACGATGTGTGGAAGCCGGGCTCAACTGTTATCAAACCCCTGAATACGGTAATAACTGGCTTTCATCATTCATATGGATGGATGGACTAGATGCCCTTGTGGCAACCAAAAAGCTTGTATATGATGATAAGAAATATACAATGGAGCAGTTGCTTGCCATGCTCAAAGCCAATTGGGAAGGGTATGAAAAGGAACGGATGGATTTTGTAAAAGCTCCCAAGTGGGGAAATGATGATTCGTATGCGGATGATATTATTGTAAAGTTTCATGAGAAAATGCGTGATGTTGTTTGTATGCCTTGCCAGGGTTGGGGCACTCACTCAAAAGGAGTCCCCCTGGCTCCCCAGAACATTGCTGCCCACACTATCCTGGGAAACCACCTGGGAGCACTGCCCAATGGAAGACGCCTTGGTGACACCTGTTATGATGGAGGCTGTTCTCCGGGGCCTGGGATGGACAAAAAAGGTCCCACAGCTGTTTTGAATTCAGCAGGAAAGCTTACCCACGAAAATATGTTCAGAGCGTCTCTTTTAAACCAGCGCCTTTTGCCGGCGCAATTTGTCGGGGATAAGGGTTTTGAAATCTGGAAATCATATTTGGAAGGATGGTGTGATCTTGGAATTAATCATATTCAGTTCAACATGATCGACAATGAAACCCTGTTTTCCGCCCAAAAAGAGCCGGAGGAGTATGATGAACTTTTTGTTCGTGTTGCAGGGTACAGTGCACAATTTATAACTCTTAATAAAAGAACCCAGGATTCGATTATAGCAAGAACTATACAGGAAATTTAATTTTGTGATTATACTGTTTCACCTTTGAATTTTTCGCAGTGGTTTCCGGTTAGAATTTTGCGCAGGAAAAGTTTGATTGTTTTTTTAGCAATAGTTTAAAAAACAATCAAACTTCCCATTTTTTCTTTTTTACAATTTCCTGACTGGACATTACTGAATTTTTTATGTACCAAATTACGTTTATGGCAACGTTCCTGTTTAAGATATATTTTGACATTTTTTAAGCTGTAGGCTCTTGGAAAATTAATTTCAGAGAAAGCCTATACCTTTAAACTTACCCCAGGACCTATACCGCCGTAACAAATTGAGCAGAAAGGAGCCGCAAATGAGTGCACGAACCCAGCAACTAAAAAAAGATTGTGTCATTAAAACCCACAAACTTGTCTCACGTGGTCTTAATGACGAAGAGGGAGTAAAGGAGGGAAGCCCTTTTCGTGAAGGTATGGAAGTTAGCTTGTGTCTGGACAGAGCCAGGTTGATTACAGAAGGATATAAGCAAAACGATCATGAGCCATATGTTATTAAACGGGCAAAAGCCCTGGCTCACATATTGGACAATATGGCCATCTATATTCTCCCCAATGAACTGATTGTGGGTAATTATGCCAGTGCACCGAATAAAGTCGCTCATTATCCTGATCTGCAGTGGCGTTGGCTGGAAAAAACAATATGTACTCCAGGGGGGCCTTACGAACAGCTTCTTTCTGAAAATGAAAAAAAGGAAATGATAGAGCTGCATAAATACTGGCAGCCCAGGTCTGTACATGGAATGGAAAGAAAAATTTTGCCGGATGAGGCAAAAAAGTTTTTCTATTATAAGGGTCTTTCTGTTTTTACATATAACTGGGAAATGGGGACTCCCAATTATGAAAAAATATTTTCCTTGGGCTTAAACGGAATTATAAAGGAAATAGACGAAAGGATAGAAGAGATAAATGATGAATACATGGAATTAAAAAACCCTGATACATTCCTTGCACAATCAAGGGATTTGCAGGCCATGAAGATAGCCCTCCAGGGTGCTATAAGGTGGGGTCAAAGATTTTCCGAACTTGCAAAGGAGATGGCTTTAGAAGAAAAGGATGAAGATAGAAAAAAGGAATTGGAACAGATAAGTGCAAGCTGTGCCTGGGTACCTGCCAATCCCCCAAGAACAAGCAGGGAGGCTCTTCAGTGTTTCTGGCTTATTCACCTGATAACAGGTTATATTGACGAACCCCATGTGGGCTGCGGTGTAAGGCTGGACAAAATTTTGGGCCCCTTATATCAAAAGGATTTAAAAACAGGGATTACAAGCAGCGAGGAAACCCAGGAACTTCTGGAATGTCTCTGGATTAAATTTTTGGAGACCGGTTTCCTCCATCCACCCATATGGACTGCAAGCGGCGGCGGTGGCCTTGGCTGGCAGACACTTACTATTGGTGGTGTTGATGCTGCGGGGAAAGATCTCACCAATGATGTAACCTATCTTATTTTAGATTCCATGGAGGCCCTAAATACGTTGCAGCCGCCTCTGGCCATGAGGGTTCATGAGAATACCCCAAAGGCTTTATTGGTAAAAGCGACTGATGTTTTGAGCTCAGGCGTCTCACAACCAGCCATGTTTAACGATAAAGCTGTTATACCAAGGCTTGTTAATCTTGGCGTACCCGAAGAAGAGGCCAGGGACTATGCAATCAGCAACTGTATGTGGCCTGTTATTCCAGGTAAAAATATAGTTCACAGATCTTCAAACGGCGGCGTTGTTCTCATGCCGAAATGCCTGGAGCTTGCCCTGAATCAGGGCAAGGATATGCGAACCGGTAAACAATTAAGTGTTGTAACAAAAAATCCTCTGGAGTTTAAATCCATAGAAGAAGTAATTGACGCTGTAATTGAGCATTACAAATATGCTGCCAACGGATTATATTCCGTTGCGAATATGGCAAACAAGCTTTATGAGGAATATCTGCAAAGGCCATTTCTTTCTGCTATAATTGATGGCTGCATAGAAAGGGCTCAGGAACTGCGCAAATGGACATATATGCCTTATAATGATGTGGCAACAGTAGGTATTACAAATACTGGAGATTCTTTGGCATCTCTTAAAAAGTTGATCTTTGATGAAAAAAAGGTCCCCATGGAAAAGATGCTCTTTGCATTGAAAAATAACTGGAAAGGGGCTGAAGATTTAAGGGAGATGTGTCTTAAGGTTTCTAAATTCGGGAATGATGATGATTATTCTGACACTTTAACTGTTGAGCTCTTTGAAAGAGTTGCGAAAGAAGTCAAGGAGATGAATTCATATATAAGTGGAGAAATTTATCCCGGCATTGTTGACGGCAGCGCAGCAACAGCGCATTATGGCTTTTCAGGTGAAACGTCTGCCACACCCGACGGGAGAATGGATGGAGAACCCTTTGCCGATGGGACTGTTTCACCAGCAACGGGATTTGATAAAAAAGGACCCACCGCCGCACTTTTGTCAGTGGCCAAGATCAAGCCTTCAAAAACATGGAATCCTTTGTTTAATCAGTCCTTTTCGCCACCCTTTCTCAAGGGTGAGTTTGTGGATAGATTTGCAGATTATTTAAGAACATGGGCGGAGTTAGGTGTACATCACATCCAGTTTTCTGTTGTTACCCCTGAAGATTTTGAGGCTGCCCAGGCAAATCCGGACAAATATGCAGAACTTATTGTCAGGGTATGTGGTTATTCCGCATACTTTATCGATCTTAGTAAAGGTTTGCAGGATACTGTAATTGAGAGAACCTCCCACTCTCTGGCCGGGTAGTAATCACGACTAATTTTTTTGATCCTCCTGAATAAAAGGGGGGTCAAAATAGATACATAGACCGTCACATAAAGAATTTTGCTGGGTTATGGGTCGTTGGAGTACAAAGCCTCTTTCTCCCCTATTATTTGTGAAATTAATTATCTGACAATCTACAGCTTTTGATCGAGTACGAATCAACAGCAAGGGGATTAAGATGGGTGAATTGTCATATGGCCTTGAGGGTAAAGTTGTAATTGTTACAGGGGCAAGCAGAGGAATAGGGCTTAAAATAGCTCAAACTCTTATTGAAGAAAATGCAAAAGTTGTAATATGTGGTAGAAAAGAGGAAAATCTTGATAACGCAAAAAACATGCTCAACGCAGGGGAAAATCTTCTGACAGTTCCTGCCCATATAGCAAAAGAAGAGGATGTGGAAAAACTCTTTAAGGAAACAATAGACTATTTTGGGAAACTTGATATCCTGATTAATAACGCAGGAATGAATATTGCCACTAAGCTTGTTGATACTGAGCCTGCTCTTTGGCAGAAAATAATCGATTCCAATTTAACAGGAACTTTTTTATGCTCCAGAAAAGCCGGGAGTATAATGCGAGAACAAAAAAAAGGAAAAATTGTTACAATCTCTTCCCTGGCAGCTAAACGGGCGGCACCCGCGATGGGGATATACGGCATTGCAAAAGCCGGAATCGAGATGATGACAAAGGTACTGGCCCTTGAGCTTGCGCCTTTTAATATTCAGGTCAATGCTGTTGCGCCATCCATGGTAAAAACAGATTTCAGTAAGCCCTTCTGGTCCAATAAAAAGATGTGTGAACAGATTTTAAAAGCTGTTCCCCTTGGAAAAATAGCAGATCCAATGGAAGTTGTACATCCGACGCTCTTTTTATGTTCTGAAGGTGCGTCGTTTATTACGGGGCAAACAATTATGGTGGATGGGGGAAGCAGTGCTGTATAGTCTTTCGGTATTTTTTGTGAGTATTGAAAAAAAAAATTGATAATATATTAAATAAGATATATCAATACTTATTATTTGCCTGTTTGGATAGGTATAGATCGTCACATAAATAATTTCACTCTGTTATTTATGGGAGCTATATAAATAGTATTATTTTTCGCTCTATCCTTGTGAAATTAATTCTGTGACAATCTATAAGTCTTTAAAATATTTTTTTAAGGGCTGGTTTTTTAATATATTTTGTTTAATAAAGGAGAATATAGATGGATTTAAATGGAAAAACTGCAGTTGTCACAGGAAGTGCCAGAGGAATAGGATTTGCCATGGCAGAACTTTTTGCATCCAAAGGCGCAACTGCTGTTATATCTGATATTCCTGGACCTGGCATTGAAGAGGCTGTTAAGAAAATTGAAGAAAAAGGTGGTAAAGCCATCGGGATCCCCTGTGATGTATCCAAGGAAGAGCAGGTGGAAAGTTTGATGAAAAAGATTGTTGATGAAACAGGACGGCTTGATGTTGCAGTATTAAATGCAGGGATTCTTAGGGATGGACTTCTTGTAAAAGCAGACAGAAAAACCCAGCAGGTTGTAAGCAAGATGACCCTTGCCCAGTGGCAGGCAATTATAGATGTAAACTTAACCGGCGTATTCCTTTCAGGAAGAGAAGCAGCCGTACAGATGGTAAATTGCGGCAATGGCGGCGTGATTATACCCATATCCTCAATCGCCAGGCATGGAAATGCCGGACAAACCAATTACAGTGCTGCAAAGGCCGCAGTTGCAGCTTTGGCCGTGGTATGGTCAAAGGAGCTGGCACGCTATAAAATCAGATCTGCTGCAATAGCCCCGGGTTTTATTGCGACACCCATGGTTTTGCAGGATATGAATCCAGCTGCTTTGGAAAAATTCAAGAAAATGATCCCCATAGGACGGATGGGAGAACCTGAAGAAATAGCCCATACAGCCGCATATATTGTTGAAAATGAGATGATTACAGGGATTACCATTGATGTATCTGGCGGTATAAGACTATAGATCGTCATATAAACAATTTATTTTGTTAATACTTTCCCCTGATTTCCAGGTTTTTGCCCGGGAGTCAGGGGTTTTTTTTGAACTCCTGTCAGACTATGCTTATACGGATTGATAAATATTTTTTTTTACTCATATTTTTGCTTTTCCCCTTATTTTCTGTTTGTGCAGATACAATTTTTTTAAAAAATGGCAATGAAATTAAAAATGTAAGAGCCTGGGAAGAGGATGGATTGATAAAATGTTTTCAATACGGCGCCATTGTTGGTTACCAGAAAAAAGATGTTGTGCGGATCGAAAAAGGTCTGGTTAAAGAAAGCTCGAAACCCCCATTGCTCTGGAAAGGAGGATACGGCCACGGGGACAAGCCCGAATTTTTTAAAGTAATAAGAGTTTTTGACGGGGACAGTTTCATAGCATCATATAAAAAAATAAAAATTGGAATCAGAATTATAGGGATTGATGCTCCTGAAACAGGAAAAAAAAGGGGAAAGGGACAGCCCTTTGCCAAAGAAGCCGGGAAATACCTGAAAAAAATGATAAAAGGAAAAACAGTTGCCATAAAAAGTTATGGTACTGATCGCTACAACCGGCAGCTTGCAGAGGTTTTTGTGGGGAACGCAAACCTAGGATTTGAAATGATAAAGGCCGGCCTGGCCGAGGTGTATAATAGTAAAAGATTACCTAAAGGTTTTGACGTGCGTCAATACTTAAGAGCAGAAAAAAAGGCAAAAAAATACCAGAGGGGGATATGGTCCCTTGGAGATAAATACATAAGTCCAAAAATATGGCGTAAAAAAAAGCGTGTTACCTATAAAACGCGCTGATTTTATCCAC
>CAZNFB010000113.1:0-8530 GCA_964572105.1 uncultured Desulfobacteraceae bacterium | reverse complement strand
CCTTTAATTGACATAATAATTTAAAAACCAAGCATTTTGCATCCTGGAAGCGTAAGCTTCAAAGAGAAAGTTGTAAGTTGGGTTTCAATATTTCATCTTTTTTTTCTGGGTTTACTCTGTCTTGTGATTTTACGGGAGTGAGATTCTGATCTTGACCGGGTCTTTTTTTCCGGGACGGTTTTCCTCCCGGATTTTGATTTATCCACAAAACTTTTACTGGAACCTGTACTCTTTACATTACGGGATTTTGGGGGCTGCTTTGAAGATTTTCTTTTTTTAACAAGCTCTTTTATATCCTTGTCTGCTTTTTTTTCGCTTGACAGGTTATCTGGACGCAGGAGAACAAAATCCGGTACATCGCTATCTTCTGTATAACAATCAACCTTTTCTACACAAATTTTTTTCTTTAACAGTCTTTCAATGGCTTTAAGATAAAGCTTTTCATCCTTACTAACAAAAGATACGGCAAGTCCGTTAACACCGGCACGGCCGGTGCGGCCGATTCGATGAATATAATCCACGGGATCATCCGGCATATCATAATTAACGACACAGGGCAGATTGATGATATCAAGTCCCCTGGCCGCCACATCTGTTGCCACAAGAATATTGATTTTACCTTTTTTAAATTCTTCTAAAGTACGCCTCCGGACAGATTGGCTCTTGTTTCCATGCAGGGCAGAGACTGACAGCCCTTTTGCTGCAAGTTTTAAGACAAGTTTATCTGCCCCGCGTTTTGTACGGATAAAAACCAGTAGCTGCTTCCAATGGTTTCTGTCTATCAAATGGACAAGGAGAGCTCGTTTATTTGTTCTATCCACCATGTGAATCTTCTGAGCAACCGAGTCTGCGGCTGTATTGCCGGGGGCAACCTCAATATATTCCGGATTTTGTAACATGCTTTCTGCAAGATTTCGGATTTGTCGGGTGTAAGTTGCGGAAAATAGCATTGTCTTAGGTTTAATCGGGACATGATCGAGAATTCTGGAAACTTCATTGCTAAATCCCAGATCCAGCATTCTGTCCGCTTCGTCAAAAACCAGAAATTCTATGTGGGAAAGATTCAGATATTTTTGTTCGACAAGATCCAGCAAACGCCCAGGGGTGGCCACAAGAATATCAATACCTCGCTTTATTCGGTCAGCCTGTGGTTTAATGCGAACCCCGCCGTAAACCACAGTACATCTCATGGAAACCACTCTTGTATAGGCTTTGGCAATTTCTCCCACCTGATTTGCCAACTCCCGCGTGGGGGTTAAAATAAGTACTCGGATATATTGCCTGTTGCTCTTTTCACGACTTAAAAGTTCAACGAGGGGGAGAACAAACGCGTCTGTTTTTCCTGTTCCGGTCAGGGCGCATGCAAAAACATCACGTCCGGCGAGAATAGCAGGAATGGCTTTTATCTGGATGGGATTAGGGGAGAGATACCCTCTGGCTTTAACCGCTCTTAAAAGTTCAGGCCGAAGGCCAAGTTGATCAAATGACATATAATATTTTCTTGAAATGAGGAGGAAATTATTTTTCCCTATCAATGCAACTCCAGAGCAAAAAACTATATTTTAAAGCTCTGAAGTGATGTATACTATCAAACAGTTTCTTGAAATGTAACTGTTCAGCTAATACCTGCTGCGTATCTTAAATCAGCGATGCTGAATAGTTACGAAATCAGGATAAAAGGAGAAGAGGTGATCTTTAACATTTATCTGCTATTTGTGTAGCTCCCTGGGTGCATCCGGAGCATTTTTTCTGTTTTATATGATCAAACATTTCCTTGCAGTCGTAAGAATTGGGATCTTTGGTTAAAATATTATCCAGATCCGGTTTTTCATATTTAATATTCAAATCACGGCCCATAGATTCTCTGTATATCGCAAGGGAGTAGTTTATGGCTCCTGTGTTCAATTTTTCCTGCAACATTAAAATGTTTTGTATATTACTGGTATCGATTTCATGGTCGCCATGGAGGCTCGTATATATTTTAGTGACTATATCCATTATGGAGGGATCAATCCTGACCTTTGTATTATCATCGGGATTATCAGGGGGAAACTGATCAATAAATTCACCTGTTTTTATGCTGAGATAGGCAAGAATTTTGTGAGTTAAATTCTGGGGCAGGAAATTTTTTATATTCGTTGTTTCAAGTTCTTTTTTAATGAAAAGGATCATTCTTCTATACTTCCTTATCAACGCGGCATTTTATGAAAAAAAGAATTTATTTTTATAAAATGCCGCATATTAAATTTTAGTAACTTCATATATTCGCTTAATAGTTACCCAAATTTTTTAATTAGTTCTGCTGATGATTTCAATGAGATGATATCCGAAATCAGTTTTTATGGGTCCATGAACCTTCCCAACATCTGAGCTAAAGACAACTGTATCAAACTCAGGAACCATCTGCCCCGGAGAAAATTCACCCAGATCTCCCCCTTGCTGTCCCGATGGGCAGCTGGATTGGCTTGCAGCTATTTCGCCGAAATCAGATCCTGATTCAATCTGTGATTTAAGTTCATTGCATGTTTCCTCGGAAGATACCAGAATGTGTCTTGCACGTGCTGTTGTCATTGTTCCCTCTTTTGTTGTATAAATTAATATTTAATAATAATTTTTATTTTTTTTACCCGCCAATGGCTGCCATGTTAGCAGATATTGCGCAATGATTATCCTTTAAAATATCATGCCCGGCCGGTTTAGATCTTACAGCTTTTATGAAAATATCAGATAATTGTCTGTCAGATGCTTTTGTTCTTAAAGCTTTTTTTATACCGACTTCATAGTCTGACAAAAGGCAGGGCCTAAGGTTCCCCTTTGCCGTTAATCTGATCCTGTTGCATTTTTCGCAGAAATGATCACTCACAGGGGAGATAAACCCTATTTCGCCCTTTGCATTCTCAAATTTGTACCGTTTAACAGGGCCGTCATTAAGATCACCGGCAAGCCTTGTAAGTTTTCCCGCTCCTTTTATCCTTTTTTTCATTTCACTCATGGATATATGCCAGTCTTTTTTAGATGTTGTGGCTCCCATGGGCATATATTCAATAAAACGTATTTGAAAAGGGTGGGAAAATGATATTTTTGCAAAATCTATTAATTCATTATCATTTACTCCTTTAAGAATAACAGCATTAAGCCTTATGGGGTCAAACCCATACTGCCGGGCTGATTCTATACCTTCCCTAACCCTGTCAAAACAATCTGACCCTGTTATTTTTTTATATTTTTTCCTGTTAAGGGTATCCAGACTTATGTTAATCCTTTTAATACCGGCTGATTTGATTTTGTGAATATTTGGTTTCAGCAAAACCCCATTTGTTGTCAGAGAAACATCTTTTAATCCCTTGATCTGTACGATTTTTTCCAAAAAATCGTACACACCTCTTCTAACAAGGGGTTCTCCGCCGGTTATCCTGACTTTTGATATCCCCAGGCCGACTCCTATTTTAACAAGGCGAAGAATCTCCTCATAGGATAAGATTTCCTTATAAAAACCCTGGGATAAAAACGGATGAGGGGCACAGTACTGACAGTTCAAATTACAACGGTCTGTTATTGATATTCGAAGATAATCAATTTTACGTGCATGGCAATCAAACATTTTTCGTTATTTTCTTTTTCATACTCTGATCAATATTAAATTTTTTACGATATTCCGGTATCTCTATGATGGGGGGCCTTTCAAGTTTTTGAATATCAAAAATATCGGGTCTGTATTCGTTATTAACAATTTTATACTGTATCATGTCGGTGAGCATCTTTTTTTTTGTTTTTAGAACCCCAAGATTTTCAAGCCTGTCCATAAAAGTATTAATAATTGCAAATGACATTCTTCCCAGGGCTTTTGTCTCCTGATTTCTATGAACACGTTTTTCTAGATCCACCTGAGCTATTACATCAAGCCCCCATTTTTTATAAATATCCAAAAGCATGCTGGTTTCAACGCCATAACCGATGGGGAAAGGAATCTGTTCAAATACTTCTCTGTAACCGGCATATTCCCCTGACAGGGGTTGGATAATCTGAGCCATTTCAGGGAAAAAAAGAGAAAAAAACGGTCTCACCACAAGCTCTGTAACCCTGCCCCCTCCGGTGGGCCTTGTCTTTTTTCGGCCTGCGATGGGCCTTTCATAAAAGGCTTTAACATATTTAATATTATCATAAAGAAGAAGGGGCCCCACAAGAGCGTATGCAAATCTATGGTGAATATTTTTTATGTCTGCATCAATATATATAATTATATCACCGGATGTGACGTATAATGCCTTCCAGAGGTTTTCGCCTTTTCCCCGTTGTTTTTCAAGGTCAGGGAGAATCTCATCTGCAATATATACTGAAGCGCCAAATGCCCTGGCAACCTCCCTTGTTCTATCTGTTGATCCGGAATCGATTACAACTATTTCATCGATCAGAGGATATCTCAGGACAAGCTCTGACCGGAATATAACTATCTCTTTTGCTATGGTCTCTTCCTCATTGAGGGTGGGGAGGCATAGTGATATGGTAAGATTTTTTCTTTTTTTCTCCTTAACAAGGTGATTTAAATCTTTGAAATCTGAAAAATGGAAAGTATTTTTTTTAATCCATGAATTATTATACATCGCATTCTCCGCTGTCTAAGGCCAAAAGTACTCCTATAATCTGGGCGATACCCGTAAAAATAGGCTCAATCTCTATGGACCCATTTTCCAGATGATAATTGTTCCCTTTGCTTACTCCTAATGTTACAGCAGGGATATCATTGGCAAGAAAAATTGAAAGTTCAGATTCACTGTTTTCACTGACAGGGGCTATACCCAGGGTTTTCATTACAGAGACAGTCTGTTTTACCAGAGGATGGCTGAATTGCAACCTTGCAGGATTTGTGCTGCTTATGGTTTTCAACGTCAGGTTGACAACACGCTCATGGCTTATACCATTTACAATATCCCGTATGTCATCATATATTTCTTTTACCATGTCTTCGGAATCACTCTGTATTTCAAAACCCAGCTTTGCCTTAAGAGCGATCTTTCCATGCTTTACACCTCCGGAAATTTTTCCGAAAATCACTCTGGCCTGGGGTCTTTGGGGCAGCCTTAGTTTTAAAATCCTGCTAATAACTTCATAGAGAATAAGTATTGCATTGGGCCGAAAATTATTTTCCCAGCCCTGTTTTGAGGAGATATTACAATTAATTTCACATCTCATCATACCGTTGGAATAATAATTCAATCTGCCTAAATCACACCCTTCAAGGCAGATTGCGCCTCTGATGGGAGAAGGCCACCCCCTTAAAAGGTGCCTTATCCCCCGAAGGTTCCCCTTTCCAATGGACTGAACAACTCCAGCCAGCACTATATCCGATTCAAAATGAAGATTCAGCTTCTTGAAAATTTCCGGCAAAGAAACCAGAATCCCCACACCTGCAGAATTATCAAGGATGCCCGGGCCTGTTATATGTTTTTCTTTAACAGTATAATTGTGGTCAACATCCTCATCAAAAATTGTGTCAATATGAGCCACAACAAAAATAGGCGGTTTGTCCCTGCGTGTTCCCCTGATGATTCCTATGGGATTTTGATAGTTATCTGTGGAACATTCATCAATATTTAACTCGGACATCCTTTCCAGAATAATTTTGGTCCGGTTTTGTTCAAAAAATGTCGGGGCCGGCACCTGCCCGACCAAAACTATATTGGTAATTATCGTCTCTTTAATGGATTTAACTACATTTTCATACTCGGGTAATCTTAAAATATAGTCCATAGGCCGCCTTTATTTTCATAGACCGTCACATAAATAATTTCAGCATAGCTCAGTTCTAACATCTGGCCGTGCGAAATTATTTATATGAACATTTATATATACATATCATGAATACTATGCATAATATTTTAATATTGCATCGCACAATCCGGTAATAGTATATGAATCTGCCATGAGGTTGACATTAAATCCTGTTTTTCTTGCAGTCTCTGCAGTTATCGGACCTATGCAGGCTGTCTCCATTTTTTCCATAAACATTTTACATTTTTCAGGAGGGAGCATATTGAAAAAATTATGAACAGTAGATGAACTTGTAAAGGTTATGAGATCTATCTCCCCTAAAGAAAGAAGATCCATAACATGTTCGGAATTTGTACCTTCCGGTTTTGTAGAGTAAACAGCCACATCGTCAACAATCGCCCCCATACGGGTCAATTCCACAGGAAGAACAGATCTTCCCTTTTGCGCCCTGGGAAGGAGCACCTTTTTCCCCTTGATATTTTTTTTTGCAAATGCTTCAATAACAGACTCAGCCCTGAAGCTTTGAGGTATTATGTCACTTTTCAACCCAAATTCCAGAAGCTTTTTTTCTGTTGCAGTTCCGATAACAGCTGTTCTGATATGATTTAATGCACGGACATCTTTTCCTGCTTTATTAAAAAGCCTTTCGAAAAAAAACTCAATTCCATTTACACTTGTAAATATCAGCCATTCATAATCAGGAAGGTTTTTAATGGCCAGATCCAATGGTTTTAAATCATCCGGGGGATCAACTCTTATTACCGGAAATTCAATACAATCAGCTCCAAGATCAGAGAGAAGCTTCACCAGATCACTTGCCTGTTTTCTTGCCCTTGTAACAAGAATCGTTTTCCCCATAAGAGGCCGGTTTTCAAACCATGCCATTTTTTCCCTCAACTTTACTACATCTCCAACAACTATAACCGCCGGTGGCTTGAGGTTAATTGCTCTAACTTTTTCAACAATATCGGCAAGGGTTCCGGCAACTGCATATTGTTTTGGGGTTGTTCCCCATCTGATCAGGGCAACCGGTGTATCAGAGCTTTTCCCATGCTTTAAAAGTTTTGCAACAATTTTTTCGAGATTTTTAACTCCCATTAAAAATACAATGGTCCCAATACCTTTTGCCAGGGATTCCCAGTCAATTCTTGATTTATTTTTTTCAGGGTCTTCATGACCTGTTACAAAAGCCAGAGTAGATGTGAATTGCCTGTGGGTTAAAGGGATTCCGGCATATGCCGGAACTGCAATTGCAGAAGTGACCCCGGGAATTATTTCAAAGGGGATGTTTGCATCTATCAGGACTTCTGCTTCTTCTCCCCCCCTGCCGAAGACAAAAGGATCGCCACCTTTTAATCTTGCTACTGTAAAGCCTTCTTGTGCCTTTTCAACAAGAAGGTTATTTATCTCTTCCTGGCTTAATATATGATCACCCCCTCTTTTTCCCACATAGATGATCTCAGCATTTTTGCGGGTATGGTTTAAAAGGTTGGGTGATGCAAGATAGTCATAAATAATTACATCGGCTTTTTCGATCGCCTCTTTTCCCTTAATTGTAATAAGATCCGGATCACCGGGCCCTGCACCTATTAAAGATACTTTAACATTTGTACTCATTTTAAATTATCCAATATCTGTTTTGCACCCATACAAAGGAGAATGTCACCTAGTTTTTCACCTATGGTTTCAGACAGATCCTTTGAACCGGACATGGTCTCTTTAATTATTTTTTTTCCATCCGGATCAGCGACTATTCCTGTTATGGAAAAAGTATTTTCCTCTATCTTGCCAAGGGCCGCCAGGGGAACCTGACATCCGCCCCCTAACCGGCGCGAAAAAGCACGCTCCCCCATAATCACAGAGCGTGTATCTCTTTCATCAAGTTTTGCTACAAAAGGGAGTACCTTATAATCGTTATTTCTTGTCTCAATGCATAATGCCCCCTGGCCCACTGCCGGCAGGATAAAGGTCTCATCAAGATACTCTGTAATCCTCATGCCCATATTCATTCTCAAAATATCTGCGGCAGCAAGAATAATTCCATCAAGCTCCTCTGTCTCAAGCGTTCGGAGACGGGCATCCAAATCTCCTTGTAACCGTACAATCTTTATATCCGGTCTTTTAAACAGCAGCTGAGCCATCCTGGCCTGGCCGTTTGTTCCTATGCGCGCTCCGGGTTTCAGCTCAGAAAAATGGAGTTTCTCTTTAGAAATAAAAACATCATTAGCAATTTTACGAATTGGGACAGCTCCAATATAGAGCCCTTTAGAAATTTCAGCAGGCATATCTTTCATGCTGTGAACAGCAAGATCAATATCTCCCTGGAGAAGTGCATTCTCTATCTCCTTTACAAAAAGAGATTTACTTCCAATCTTTAAAAGTGGTGCATCAGGAATTTTATCTCCCCTGGTCTTAATAACAACAACTTCAACAGATAAACCAGGATTTTTTTTTTCAAGCTGAGTTTTTACCCAGTTCGTCTGAGAAAGGGAGAGGGGGCTTTTCCATGTTCCAATTTTTATATTAGAAGCCGTCAACCTCCGCAGCCCGAACAGCTGGTGGCAGAGCAACCCCCACAGGATGATTCCGACGCAGAAGAGCTGACAGTCTCTCCATTTCCCCCCTTGCTTAGAAAACTGCATGCAGAGATAAGTTTGTTAATATCTCCTTTACCACATGAAGGGCAAGCAGAAGGCTCTGATTTTGAAATAACAAGATATTCAAAATCAGAGTCACAATTATTACAATGATATTCGTATAT
>CAZNFB010000112.1:0-8633 GCA_964572105.1 uncultured Desulfobacteraceae bacterium | reverse complement strand
ACTATACATTCGGCCTTTGATGCAACGAAGTAGATGGGGCAAAAGACAAGCTATTTCGTTCAACTTATGAAAGTTTAGTTCCTAATTAAATAGTTGCAGAAAGCAGGGGAGGATGCAAGCAGATATTAAAAATAAAAACAACAATTTTCAAAATGTAACCACTGCTTGCTGAATTTTGATGCAGGGATTCTTAATGGTAAATGGGTTGTGAGTGCTGAGAAGAACTCAGCACTCAGTGAACCATTGATAAAAGCAAGCCCGAGAAATATTTAAATTCATAGTCACTGTATTGGAGGAAGAGCATCAAATTTCTGCACAAGGGGAAAAAGAATTTATAAATTAAAGTATAAATTAAATTTAAAGGCTGCCGCAGCAAAAATCGCCTAATTTTTAACAGCATCTGTATTTGATTGATGTGCGACCTTTACTTTGTTATGCGATTTTAACAGTTCAATAATTTTTGTATGTCCATTTGAAGATGCAATACTCAGCGGTGTAGCGTTATCTTTCATGCGTGCGACATTTGTATCTGCTCCAGCGTCTAATAGTAATTTGAGAATTTCAGCATTCCCTGCCTGGGCAGCCTTCCAAAGCGGAGTAACCCCATTTGTCTTGCGGGTATTAACATTTGCATCTAATTCAAGTAACAATTTAACAATTTCAGGCAAATTGTTCTGTGTTGCCATATACAGCAAAGTTGCACTGTAGATATTCTTCACGTTTACATCACCGCCGGTGCTTATCAATCTTCTGATTTTAACTACATGACCTGCGGTCAAGGATTCAGAAATAACTTCCAGTTTTGCGGTTGCATCCGCATCAAAAACTCTTGCAAAGGAAGTGCTGCCGGAAAAACAGATAATACTCAAAGTCAGTATTATTACGCTGAAATACATATTTTTTTTCATTTTTAAAACCTCCAATTAAATATAAAACTAAAATATTTTTAAAATAAAATTTTCGTTCCTTAATCTTAAACATCTGTCGAGTTCTCACCAACTACCCAATAAAATAAACAACAAAAAAGTGCCTGAAGAGCAAAATGTAAAAATTCACCTCCCATAATATATATTATGTAAACTTCAAGAAGCTGCTACCACCAAAAACTTCTTACTCATACGTTTATAGCTTAATTATTCTTCTTTCCATATCAGGCTTTTGAAAACTCACGCAAAAAAACATTCCTACATTAGTACATATGATACATTTGAATAAACGATAATACCATGAATATCATTAAAGTACAAAAACTTTTTTAAAATAATAAAAAAATTATTTTAAAAAATAATTACCTTTTAATTAACAGCTTTCCCTGATACCCACTTTTTTTTGATAACCCCTTGTAAAGATTTAATTTTTTCCCATCATCAATTCCAGCAGCATAAGTTTTTGCATAAATAATCGAAGATTTAGATTTGTATTTGCCAATTTTTGGGAAGCGTTTTTTTTCAAAATCAACCAACATTTTATCGTCAGAGCGAACCAGAGCACTCGTAATACCGCCTATGCTGTTAGTACAAGAGTTATTATTTTTATCAATTAATTTTAATTTTTCATTGAACCCCGACAGAACACCTAACCAGTAAGAGGTTTTTTTCATTCCTGGAGCCATTGTTTTTGACCTGTAGCTATCCCATAACCCTTTGAGCTGATTTAAAAGAAAAAAATAGACATACTCACCCATCTCTACGTTTTCTTTGGTTCCCAGTATTTCAATTGTACGGTGGGTGTCATTGGAATGGGCATCATAAAGATATGAATAAACAATTTTTACAAAAAAATAATTCTGCAGAATCGAACATATATGACGCTGGTATTTTTCAATTCTTTTCTTTTTGTGATTTATTATTTTGTATGTATATGGAGAAATTTTATTCTTCCCGATTCTTTCGAGGTTATACTTATTAATAATCAGCTTTGCCTTTTCCATGGCAAGGGCGGCTTCATGCTCATTTTCCGATTGAGCCAGGGAAAGGAGCTTTTTTACTTTATCTATTATTTTTGCTTTTTTCTGATCCGTCCCATTTTTTTTTATCTCTTCCATTATTTCGGGCAGGTCTCCCTGGGATCCGGCAAAAGGCCCGGACAGCCCTACCACGGAACAGGCTTTTTTAAAAATTTCACCATGACCGTCATTTGATTTGAAAATTTGTGTTACTATCTGATGGGCAATTTCATGCTTTAAAAGATTTATCACAACATCCCAGGAAAATTCATTTATCAGGTCAAAAGAAATCTTTATGGTTCCCGATCCAAAATCAGGGCACCACTTCCCCCAGAAACTGGTTACCTTAACTATCTCTATTACAGGGGTCGGTAATTCAAGACCATATCGCCAGGAAATATCTTCATATTCATTATAAAGCTGGACAGTCCATATTCGCTGTAAATCTAAATCATCATCCATGCTTAATTTCCCAATGCCTGATATTAAAAAAACAATTCCATTTATGCATAATTTAAAGTATTGAACATTATAAATATAATACATAAATTTGATTTGTCGAATTTAACGTTAATTAAACTTAACAAGTTCAGGAAGGTTTCAAAGGCCTCCTTGACTTATTAAAAAGACACCCTGTAAATTGTATTTATTATAAATAAAAAGATAAAAGGAGCTTTGTAATGTTGCTTTCTAAATTTACAAATAAAGGAAAAAAATTTCTAGGGTGCGAGTATCCCATAATTTGCGGAGCCATGACATGGATCAGCGACCATAAATTGGTCAGTGCCATGGGAAATGCCGGAGGTTTTGGAGTTTTAGCAGGGGGAAACACCCCTGTTGAAACATTTGAACAGGAAATTATTGCAACCAGAAAACATACCGACAAACCATTTGGCATAAACCTTATTACCCTTGCCCCTCTTTACAAAGAACATCTGCGCCTTGTTTGTGATATGAAATGTCCTGTTATCATTTTTGCGGGGGGCATCCCCAAAGAGACTGAAATAAAAAGAGCCAGGGATTCAGGGGCAAAAGTGATCTGCTTTACTCCAACAGAGGCCCTTGCCCTTAGATTGATTAAAATGGGTGCTGATGCACTTTTAATTGAAGGCTCGGAAGCAGGGGGACATATCGGTCCTGTTACGCTTACTGTGCTGCTTCAGCAGATTCTTTTTACGACAAGTGATGTACCTGTCTTTGTAGCCGGTGGAATTGCAACGGGTCGGATGATAGCACACCTGTTAATGATGGGAGCAGCAGGGGTACAAATGGGAACAAGATTTGTAATGGCTGAAGAATGCAAAGCTCATCAAATTTTTAAAGAGACATTCAGAAAAGCAAAAGCCCGTGATGCTGTGGCAACTCCACAGTTTGACAGCAAACTTCCGGTGGTTCCGGTGAGAGCATTAAAAAATGAAATGACCACAGCCTTTGCTAAACTTCAACTTGAACTGATGAAAAAAATTAAAAACAATCTTATTGATCACCGGGAGGCCAGGTATGATGTGGAAAATTTCTGGATGGGAGCTCTAAAAAAAGCGGCTATTGATGGAAATGTAAAAGAAGGCTCATTAATGGCGGGACAATCCGTGGGGCTGGTGGATAAAATCATGCCTGTTCAAGAAATTTTATCCGAAATAATAAATAATGCCGAAACAGAACTGCAAAGGATAAGCAGGTTATTAAGGGAATAATATTATAGCTTTGAAATAAATTCAAAGTTTACCCATAAAAAATTACTTTACTTAAAGTAGTCGGCAGGTAATTAAATCTTTAATTTATTTACCTGCCCCAGGATTCATGCAATTCAAATTTATTGAGAAATTACCTGCTTTCCTCTATCGCCTTGACAACACTATCGACTATTGTTTTTAGCCGTGTGCCAGGACCATGGAGACAGGCAACTCCCATTTTTTTCAACTCCGGCTTGACCTGATCGGTTATTGCAGTTCCGCCGCCAACAACACAGATACTATCCCCCCCTCTTTTTTTCAATTCGGAAAATATCCGTCTAAAAATGGGTAATGGCTGACCATCCAAAAGACTTATGGCGATAGCATCCGCATCTTCTTCTATGGCAGCAGTACTGATTTTTTCCGGTGTCTGCCATAAACCGGTATATATTACTTCCATTCCTGCATCTGTAAATGCTTTACACAACAGGAGCGCACCTCTGTCATGTATATCCAGTCCAGGCTTGGCCACAAGAATTCGTGTTCGTTTTTTTACTGTGCTTTCCATAATTAAAGTTCCCCCTTAAAAGGATTTTCCACCATATCATAAGGGTCATAGGGGAGGCCATTGGCCTGACGTATCACTCCGGAGACTTCAGCTAATGTGGCGCCTGCCCTGACCGTTTCAATGGTCACAGGCATAAGGTTATCCCCCTGCTCAGCCACCTTATGCAATGCGCGGAGACTGTTTTTCACTTTGGAAATATCCCTGCTTTTTTTAAACTCCCTGAGAGATTCAAGATATTCTTCACTGGAAGTATCATCAATCCATGCATCCCTGTCAATATCAACGGGAACCCACTCCTCTTCCGGAAGCTCAAGCTCATTAACTCCAAGCACGATTCTCTTTTTGTCCTCAACCTCCATATCCCGCATGACTTTTGCCTTATTAACCTCATCTATTGCCCAGCCATTTTCAATGGCTGCTGTCATTCCCCCCATATCTTCAATTTTCTGAAGATACTTTGTGGCGCCCTCTACTATCTGGCGGGTAAGGTTTTCTACATAATAGGAGCCCCCCAGGGGATCGGCTGTATTTGCCACACCGGTTTCATAAGCAATAAGATTTTGTATATTAAGGCTCATAAGAGCTGCTTTGTGGGAAGGTATGCAGTAGGGCTCATCATAACCGCAGGGATCTGTGGACTGTACTCCCCCCAGTACCGCAGCGAGGGTTTCCAGGCTGATCCTGACAATATTATTGGCAGGCTGCTGATAAGTTAAAGAGTACCCGTCCGTATGTGTAGTAAGAAATGCCCTGCAGGCTTTTGGATCTGTGGCGCCGAATTCTTCTTTCATCATCTTTGCCCACATTACTCTTACAGCACGAAATTTGGCTATTGTCTCAAAAAACTCCATATTGGAAGTATAAACATGCATTACCCTGCTTCCAATCTTGTTTATATCAACACCACGATCCACGGCAGCTCTAAAGTACTCTTTTGCCAGGGCAAAGGCAAAACCGACTTCCTGGAATACATCTATTCCTGATTGACTGATATCATACGAGTTAAGGACTATTGGATGCCAGTAAGGGACGTTTTTGGCACAATATTCCACAATATCAGTGTTTATTTTCAGCTTGAGTTTTGGAGAAGAATGGGGCTGCCCCCCTGTGTACCAGCCAAAATACTGATGCAAGGGATCATTTATAATTGACCCCCTGAGCTTTGATATATCATAGCCCCTTTTTTCAGCAGTGTTCAAAAAACAGGCCAATGTAAACAAGGCACTGCTGTCGTTCCATTGAAAAGCTATGCTGGTGGAAAAAAGATCAATCCCTTCAAATATCTGGTCTGTATCTCTGCTGCAATATATTGGCGCCCCCTGAAGTGCCACAAAACCATCGGCCAGGGGGTGCTCCGGTTCAATGTCCATATTACACGCCATGTCAGGAGGAATTATTATTCCGGAAGCACCATGTTCAATCTGATATTTTAATCTTTCATTGGTAAAGCTGGGGGAACCAACACCACAAAATAAGCGCCTTGTCCATATTTTACCCCGATACATATCCGGATGTATCCCTCTGGTAAAAGGATATTCCCCAGGTGCCCCAACATCTTTTTCATAGTCTATATCTTTTACATCCTCCGGCCCATAACTTGCTTTCACAGGGATTCCGGAATATGTTTCCAGGCGCGCAGGTTTTTCTCTCCAGCGCGGCACTTTAAAATCTGCACTTTTTGCTTTACTCATTACTAACTCCTTTTAAGATGCTGTTCTTGAAAATCAACAAATCACAGGTTGCACCTGTACAGGGTAAAGCACCCCTTTAAAAACATTCACACATAACCTGCCACGTATTGTTTTGCCCAGAATTCATCATATTGCTTGAAAAAAACAAAAAATTATTTTATTTATCATAACATTATAATAATTTATTATAATAACAAACTTAGAAATTACATGTCAACCGTAATCATCATATACGAATGGCTGATTAAACAACAGAAGTGTAAAATTTTCTATTTTGTAAACCCAAAAAATAAAAAGGAATGCATATGAAAATTATTGATCTTCAAACACAGATGACGACCAAAAAAGGGGCCATGTTTTCACTGAAAATGAAAGACTTTTTTGAAGCTACATTTAAAGCAAAAATCCCATATTATCAAACCGAGGATGAAATGATGGATCTTTTTCGCAGGGCAGGGATAAAGGCTGTTTTCTGCGTTCCAAATCCAACAAGTTTTGATGAAATGAAAGAACTTGGGGATTATATGGGAAAACTTAAAAGGGATTATCCTGATGTGGTCTGCGGAAGCTGGGCTCCTTACAATCATGAACTGGATATTGATAATTACGTGGTTGAGCTGGAAAAATATATTGATAACGCAGGATCCTTTGGCTTTTTTTATTATGGAGCAGCCACAGGTGTCCCTGCTAATGATGAAAGATTTTTTCCAATTTATAAGCTTTGCAGCGAAAAAAAGGTCCCCATTAAAATCAGCGTGGGGCATACCGCAATGGGGGCTGGAACTCCCGGCGGAATGGGAGTACGCCTTGGCACAGAAAGACCGATTCCGGTTATTGATGATGTGGCGGCTCAATTCCCTGAATTAATTATTATTGCATCCCATTGCCCCTGGCCTTTTCAAAGTGAGATGATATCTGTTTTGATTCATAAGGCCAATGTATACAATGAAGTTCATGGCTGGATGCCTAAATATTTTCCGGAAGAGTTAAAAAAAGAGATTAACAGCCGCTGCAAAAACAAAATAATGTTCGGCTCAGATTATCCGTTTTTTCAATTTGACCAGATAATTGATGGATGGAAAAATGAAGGTTATAAACCGGAAGTACTGGAAAATGTTTTCTATAAAAATGCAGAAAAAGCACTGGGACTGACATCCTCGGCATCATAAAAAAATCATAAATTTTATTACGGAGACTCCATGAATTATATCTCCGTAATAAAGAGGGGTCAGACCTTAACCCCTCTTACCCCGCAACAACCATTCCTAAATTTTGGAGATATTAATTACCCGCAGGGCTGTAAATTCATAGAGCCCCTCTTTTCCCCATTCCACTCCTATACCGGAGTCTTTACAAGCAGGAAAAGGGATATGGGGTCCAAAGGCGCAGTGCTGATTAACCCAGATGGTGCCTGCTTCCATTTGCTTTGCAATGGCATGGGCCTTATCAAGATCCCGTGACCAGACAGAAGCGCCAAGACCATAGGGGAGACCATTGGCCCGTTTTATAGCATCTTCAATTTCCTTAAACTTGATTATCGGCAGAATCGGCCCAAAGGGCTCTTCATCAACAAGCCTGGTTCCATCTACAATGTCACGAACAATGGTAATCGGGATAAAATAACCTGGTTTGTCAGGTATTTCACCGCCTGCAATTATCTTCCCATTCTGTTTTGCATCTTCAACAAAGCCTTTAACAATCTCAAATTGCTCCTTATTCTGAACAGGACCAAAATGAGAACCTTCTACCATACCATCTCCCACCACCGCGCCATTGGCCAGTTTAGCCATCTCATCACACATCTCATCATAGATCCCTTCCTGCACGTAGAGACGTTTCAGCGCAACACATACCTGGCCGCTGTTCATAAATGCGGCACCAAAGATGCGCTCTGCCATCTCCTTCGGCTCAACATCATCCAGAACGATTGCGGCATCATTTCCACCAAGTTCAAGGGTCAAGCGTTTTAATGTATCTGCAGAGTTGGCCATAACCTTTTTGCCGGTCTCTATGGAACCGGTAAAAGAAACTTTTTTAATGCCGGGGTGGGCGGTAATTTCAGGCCCAAGATCATCGTTATCCGCAAGAATGTTAACCAGTCCTGGAGGCACCAGGTTTTGAATGATTTCCCCCAGCATCAGGGTTGTTACCGGAGTGGTGGGGCCTGGCTTAACAATAATACTGTTTCCTGCCAGCAGCGCAGGAGCTATCTTGGAGACAGCCAGCAAAAACGGAAAATTCCAGGGAAGAATTCCTGCAACAACACCCAGCGGGGTATGGTGAAGTTCAACCCGCTGCTCATCTGTTTCCATCAAAACTTCAACAGGGATATCGATCCCCGCAAAATATTGACAAAACATGATTGCATAATCTATCTCCATATTGGCCATTTCAAGGGGTTTCCCCTGCTCCATGGTCAAAACAGGGGCTATTTTATCCTTGTTGGCTACAATCGCTTCGGTAATTTTATTAAGAAGCGCCTGACGCTGCGCAATAGTGGTACCGCAGAAAGACTTAAATGCTCCTTCTGCTGCTTTTACTGCATCATTTAATTCTTTTTTACCGGCCTTTGGTACAACAGTGAAAACTTCTTCATTTGCCGGATTAATCACATCCACAGTTTCGTCAGTTGTTACAAGTTTACCACCGATAAGAAGTTTGTATTTACTCATACTCTGTTTCTCCTTTTAACTTTATAAAACGAGGGCTAAGACTAAGAGACAAATCGATCCTTAGGAACGGAGATGAAATAAGTT
>CAZNFB010000111.1:0-8654 GCA_964572105.1 uncultured Desulfobacteraceae bacterium | reverse complement strand
CGTTATTTTTAAAATAGAGGCCGGGAGCCCGGTTGTTTCGCTGAATAGTTACAAACTTCATTCCATTATCCATTGAATAAAGGGTGCTTTAAAAAATAATGCCAAATCGAGATATTACACTTTCGATAATAAGTCACGGCCAGGCCGAAGAATTAAACAGGCTCTTAAAAGACCTTGAAAGATTAGATTGTTCAGATCGTTTTAAGGTTATTGCAACATTTAATATTCCTGAAAAGAGTACTGATTTAAAATGGAATTTTACATTTCCTCTCAAAGTTATAAGGAACAACAGCCCCAAAGGATTCGGAGCAAATCATAATGCTGCTTTTTCTCTTCTTCCTGTTAAAGAGGAGTCTTTTTTTATTGTGCTTAATCCTGATGTCTCCATTAAACAGGATATTTTTTCATATTTGGCTAAAAAATTGAAATCAGATAAAAAAACAGGGGTGGCAGCTCCCTTAGTCAGAAACGTAAATGGAACAACAGAAGACAGCATAAGAAAATTACCCACTCCAAAAAGAATTTTTTTAAAACTGTTGGGAAACCAGGGAAAATGGGAAGCCCCGGCTATGGATGAAGAATCGTTTCAGCCTGACTGGATCGCAGGGATGTTTATGGCCTTTAGAAGTGATGTTTTCAAGCAAATAGGCGGGTTTAATGAAAAATACTTTTTATATTATGAAGATGTGGAACTCTGCTGCCGGATCTGGCTTAATAATATGGAGGTATCTGTATATCCATCGATTTGTATTATCCATGATGCCCAGAGAAAAAGCAGAAAAAATATAAAATATTTACGCTGGCACTTAAGGAGCATGTGGAGATTTTTTGACTCCAGCGTATACAGGAAAATAAAAAAATACCGAAAAATATAACACCTGACAAAACCTCCTTTTCCTGCTTTATAAAGAGTCATGGATTGTCAAAGTTCTGCGTATTACAAAAATTACAACTAAGGGTTCGCGCAAAAATAAATTATATGAACATCTATGGGACGGCTCATATTAATTGACCACGCTTTATAACCTCACTGCCAAACTGACTCCTTATCGCATCCACCACCTTATCTATTTTTTGCTGTTTTTCTCCGATATTATTTTTTAACAGACTAAGCTGCCTGATCCCTTTTGTCAAATTAGAGACGCCCAAACCAATGAGACGTATTTCACGGTTTATCTCCAATTTATTCAGGAGGCCGGAGGCCACTTCAAATATACTGATAGTACTTGCGGTGGGTTCTGCAAGAGTGCGGCTCCGTGTTATAACTTTAAAATCTGCAAATTTAATTTTAATATAAAGGGTACGGCCAAGATACCCATGGGCTCTGAGATCGGTACCCACCCTTTCTGCATGGGCAAGAAGATATTTTCGAAGTTGATCCATGCTGGTTATATCCTTTGCAAAGGTCTCCTCTGCGCTAAAAGATTTAGGCGGAGAATGGGGAATAACAGGTGAGTTATCTATCCCCTTTGCCCGCAGGACAAGATCCTTTCCAGCTTTTCCCAACCTGTCAATCCAGAATTTTTCAGAGAATTTTAAGATATCTAATCCGGTTTTAATGCCGAAATTCTGTAATTCTCTAAGGGTTTTGGGCCCCACTCCCGGGATTTTTTCAACGGAAAGATTGCGCATAAAATTTGACAGATCAGTCATGGGAATGATTGTCAGACCATCCGGTTTTTCAAGATCAGATGCAATTTTTGCCAAAAATTTATTTGGTGCAACACCTACGGAGCAGATTAAGCCAAGCTTATTTTTAATATCACGTTTAATATTCATTGCCACTGTTTCAGGTGGTCCCAACAGATTTGTTGTTCCGGAAACATCAAGATAAGCCTCATCAACTGAAGCCTGTTCCACAAGGGGGGAATACCTCATCAAAATATTCATGATTTTTCTGGAGATCTCTTTATATCGTTTCATGCGGGCAGGTAAAAAAATTCCGTCGGGACAGAGCAATTTTGCCTTAAACACAGGCATGGCCGAATGGACACCGCAGCTTCTGGCTTCATAGGATGCGGCAGAGACAACCCCTCTGCCGGTTCTCCCCCCCACAATTACAGGTTTACCCGACAGCTCAGGTCTGTCAAGGCATTCCACAGAAGCATAAAAAGCGTCCATATCAACATGGAGGATTTCTCTTTTTATAAATTTTTCGTCCATTTTCAATAATAATCTTTTTCTGTTTTTCCCGACCTTTGAAGGTTTTTTCAACAAATATTTTTTTCCCGGAAAAAGGGTTTAATCCGGTATGATACATAATAGATGAATATGTTGAAGGGGTTGGTGTAAAGATCTGAACCTGTTCGGGATTCATTTTGAGTTTTTCCATGGTAAATTTTTTCAGTTTTCTCATATCAGCCTCTTTGCATCCTGGATGGGCAGCAATAAAATAATAAGTAAGAAACTGTTTTTTACCTGATCCTTTGGAAAAAGTATCAAATTTTTTTTTAAACTCTAAAAGAAAGCTTTGTTCAGGCTTTCCCATACATGCTAACACACTATCCTCAGTATGTTCCGGTGCAATCTTAAGCTGTCCTGAAACATGGTGATTAACAATCTCTTTTATATATTGATTTCCGCTTTTTTTGTCTGAAAAGACAAGATCGTATCGTATTCCCGATGCTATAAATATACGCTTTACGCCTTTGATGCTTCTTAATTTTCTTAAAAGATTAACAAGCTTCGAGTGATCAGCCTTAAGATTCCGGCATACTTCCGGATAAAGGCATCTTTTATCCTGACAACTCCCTTTTTCCAGCTTTTTTTTACATTCAAACCCATACATGTTCGCAGTGGGCCCGCCGACATCGGTAATTATCCCCTTAAAATCAGGAAGATTTGAAATAACCCTGGCCTCTTTTAATATCGATTCTTCACTTCTCCACCGAACCCTTTGCCCCTGATGCACAGCAATTGCGCAAAAATTACATTCCCCATAGCACCCCCTGTGAAGAGGTATTGAAAACTTTATGGTATCAAGAGCTCTTACATCACCTGCTTTTTTATAATAAGGATGAAGATCCCGTGCATACTCAAGATCATGAACCCCATCTAATTCAGGCCCTGTAAGGTAATACGAAGGGGGATTTTGAACAAGATATCTTGAATCATGTTTCTGACAAAGTCCCTTTGCGGTGAGTGGATCATTATTATGATAAAAAAGATTAAACATTTCAACAAACTTGACGGAATCGGATTTAACATCATTAAAAGAAGGGAGCTGAATATAATCATCCCTTTTTTGCTTTGAAATATAACAAAGGCCGGAAAGATCATCAAAACAAGTATCCTTATTCAACAGCTTCCCGGCAAGGGCAATGGCTGTTTTTTCTCCCATTCCATAAACAAGATAATCAGCTTTTGCATCAAAAAGAATCGATTTTCTGATTTTATCAGACCAGAAATCATAATGGGATATTCGTCTTAAGCTGGCTTCTATCCCCCCTAAAACTATGGGGACAGTATTCTTAAAATAGCGCCGTATCAGATTTGTGTATTGAATAACCGCCCGATCCGGACGCCGGTTATTTATACCTCCTGGTGTATAATCATCCTTTTTTCTTTTTTTTTTAGAAGCTGTATAATTTGCCACAAGGGAATCGATACATCCACCGGATACACCCCAGAAAAGTTTCGGCTCCCCAAGTCTCTTAATATCATCACCTGAATTAATATCGGGCTGGGCAATCACCGCAGTATTAAAACCTGCTTTCTGAAGAACTTTTCCAATTACAGCAATACCAATATAGGGACTGTCAATATAACTGTCACCTGAAATCAATATAATGTCCGGTCTTTCCCATCCAAGAGTCTTCAGCTCGTTTGCCGTGGTTGGAAGAAAAAAAGACGTACAATTCTTATTAAAACCTGGTAAATTATTTTTTTTCATATTATAACTTGATCAAAAAGTGTCGTAACAATTCAGTTAATATGTACGGCAGCAGCCACGATCATAAAAAAACATTCATGGTTTTATTTGACCATACAAACTTTATCTGTTATGCATCTTATATGGGGATGTAGCTCAGCTGGGAGAGTGCGGCGTTCGCAATGCCGAGGTCAGGGGTTCGAACCCCCTCATCTCCACCAAAACATAATCTAATATATCCATCTTATCTTTCTGTAACTATTCAAATAGCATGTAAGCTTCACCCATGAATAGTTTTAACCCTTCCAACAAGGCCGTTTTCCAAACGAACCTTAATTCCATGGGGATGTGTGGCAGATTTTGTTAAAATATCCCGGACAATACCTGTGGTAAGTTTTCCGCTTCTCTGGTCCTGCTTTAATACAATGGAAACCTTCAGGCCGGATAAAATATCGGTTCTTTTTGTTCCGTTGGTCATTTAAAAATTCCTTTGTTTCTTTAATCGTAAAAATTCAGCTACCCGTCCCTAATGCTCTTTAATGAGACGCAACAATTCATTTGCCGACATTTTACCGCTCATATCCGCATCCCCAAGGAGGCTGTCTGCCAAATCACGTTTTTTTTGATGTAATGCAACTATTTTTTCTTCAATTGTATTTTTTACAACCAATCTATAAACTGTTACGGGTCTTTTTTGGCCGATCCGGTGTGCACGATCAGAGGCCTGATCTTCAACCGCCGGATTCCACCATGGATCCATATGAATCACATAATCGGCTGCAGTAAGGTTTAATCCAAGGCCGCCGGCTTTGAGGCTGATTAAAAACAGATCGCTCTCTCCTGCCTGAAAAGCATCAACCCGTTTTTTACGTTCTTTCTGGGTGGTGCTCCCGTCAAAGTACTGATAGGTAATACCTTTTTTCTCAACATATTGTCTAATAATTTTTAGATGATCAACAAACTGACTAAAAACTAAGGCCTTATGTTTGTTTAACATTAGTTCCTCCAGGAGATCACCGAACAGGGTGAGTTTGGAGGATGCAAGTGTGGAATCCGGCAGAACAAGACTGGTGTTGCAACATACCCTGCGTAATTTCATGATCTCAGCGAAAATCTGAAGATGCTTTTGCCCCGGGGGAAGATCCTTGTTTTCCAGTTTTTCAATTGCCTGGCGCCGTAATGCTTCATAAACAGCCATCTCTTCAACGCTTAATTCCACGTTTAAAATGATATCTGTCCGGGGAGGGAGTTCTTCAAGAACCTGATTTTTGGTGCGGCGCAGCATAAATGGCTGAATCAGTTTTTTTAACCGCTTCCTGGCGCTTCGATCCTGATACTTTTCAATGGGGATGGCAAAATTTTTGTTAAAATGTGCCAGGGAACCCAACAAACCGGGGTTGATAAAACGGAACAGATTCCATAATTCGGCAAGATGATTTTCAATGGGTGTACCTGTTGTAATCAGCTTGAATTCGCCTTTCAGATTCATGGCCCCCTGGGAACGTTTAGTCGTAAAATTTTTAATGGCCTGGGCTTCATCCAGGACAATGGTTTGAAAATTTATTTTGGAAATCATTTCCGCTATATTGGTCTGCTGCAATAAGCCATAACTTATAACCAGCATATCAAAGGCCTTTAAGCTTTCAAGAATTTTTTCCCTGTTTCCGTTTACCAAGGAAATAAAATTTAGTGTGGGCGCAAAACGTTCGGTTTCAGTTTGCCAGTTCATGCATACCGATACAGGTGCTACTATCAAGGTGGGGCCCTGGGAAGCTTTTTTAAGAATTATAGAAAGGGCTTCAATGGTTTTGCCAAGACCCATATCATCGGCCAGACATGCGCCCACACCCCAATGAGAAAGACGTGCCAGCCACTTAAAGCCCTCTGTCTGATAATCGCGCAGCTCAGCCTTGAAAGTTGATGGAAGCTTTGGCTGCAATACCCTTGCGGCAGACATACGTTTTAAATGCGCTTTCCAGTCTTTATCACCCCGAATACTTCCAATATCTTCTGTTAAATTATCCAGAGAAAGAGCTGCCAGAGGATGAAAACGCAAATCTTTGCCGGATTTATTTGAATAAGCCTTAATCTCTTCCAGCCGCTTTCGAAATAACCTGGTCAGCGCCAGAAACTGCCCGTCTTTAAGCTGAACAAACCGTCCCGTGGAGCTTTCCAAAAGTTTAAATAGTTCCTGCATTGAAAGCATAAGGTCATTATCAAGTTTCAACTCACCGGATACAGAAAACCAATCCTGCTGCTTTTTAATCCTGAGATGAAATTTGTTTATATCCGCCTGTTCCCTGATTTTGTAGCTTTGCCCTTCAGGCCATTCAACAATTGCCGATTTATCCAGAGCCTGAAGTTCCAGCAAAGTTTCAAGGCAATCCTCAGGTTCCTCAATATGCCATTCACATTCCCCTGCTCCTGATTCCTCAATCGCAAAAAGCCTGGGGCAGGCTGAAACAGCTTGATCTGCCAGCTTTTTTTCTTTTTCAAGATTACGCTTTGCCTGGAACTGTTGATCCCCTATTTTGGAAATAACAGTTTCCCCACCCTCTCCCGGCCTGAAATAAGGGCCCTCCGTTGCAAAGGGACGGGTCAAAAGATTAAGTTTCAGGCCCTGGCCAAAAGGCAAAAGATGAAAATGGGGTTTTGGATCGGCGGACATTTTTTTTGCATCACTAATACTACCATCTATCTCTGAATGAACAGTTATAATAGAAGAGATACTTTTAACCGCATCAAGAACCTGCTTTTTAGCTGTAACAGGAATTTTTATTCCTTTGCCAATAATTTTGGATATCTCCTTGACTTCTTCGCTGATTTCAATAACTTTTATTCGTGTGGGAGATTCCGTGACCAATTGAATTTCATTTTTTGTATTTAAAGCACCGTAAAATGAAAGTTCAAATTCCCCTTTGGAAGGTTTGCTCACTATCAGCTCAGGTTCACCCTTGACAAACTCCAGCTGAACTGCTGGTGAAGTTTCCCAGAAAAGCAAAGGATGCCCCACAAGAGCAGTCAGTGCTCTGGAAGTAAAACCATATATAACCTTTGAATAACTCCGCCAGTTGGACTCATATTCTTCAGTAATACAGGAACAGATATCCATGTCCTGGGGTGTTAAAAAATCAAAAATTTCAATCTCATTGCGCAGGCGTTTTAGGGCAATGGGCCTCCCTTTGCTCCAGACGCCTTTAGCATTTTTTGTTTGCGCACGGGGATATATTTCCCAATTATGATATTTTTCAGAAAATTCAACAAACCAGACCATGCGTGAAATTTTATTACTTTTTACATCATTTAAGGGCCCCTGGTACATATTGGTCAAAGCCCTTAAAACCTGTTCCCATTTTTCTTCAGCTTTAACAAGGTCAACAATAGTCTCAATCCCGGTTTTTTTACGAAACAGAGCGGCTTTTTTTTTATAAAAGGTGTCGCTCTTTAAAAGCCGTGACAGCAACTCGGCAGATTCAGCCGCCAGCCAGTCGTAACCATTTTTTTCAGATTTTTCATGGAACTCTTTAAGTAGTTTTTCCGCCTTTCCAGCCTTTGTTTTATCTGTCCAGTAAAGGGAAAGAATTTTTATAAAATTATCAAAAGTATTTGTTACAAAGGGGGGTATTTGCCATGATATAATAAAAATAGCGAAATTAGATTCTCCATCCCGTGCTTTTAACATATTGAATAAAAAATCATAACCCTCATGGAAATAATTATGACCATCACCTGCTGCAATACCGGCATGGTTCTTTGCAATTTGAAAATTTTCATTTATGCCGCTTCGAATAAGAGCAAAAATAAAAAAGATGCCGGGCAGGGTTTTAAAATAAATCTTCCGTTTTCTTGTTGTTTCTTTCAGAAGCTTTAAAGCAGCATTATAATAAGAGATTGATTCTTCGTTTTTGCCCATAAGAAAAGCTGAAAAGCCTTTTAATGTCAAGGCTTCTAATCCTTCGAAATTCGTAAGGATCTGCTGGGCCTCGGCTATCCTTCCCCTAAGTATCAACTGTTCTGCAATAACAAGTGCTGCCGGATGTTTAAGCCCCTTCTTTATTGATTCAAAACGGTGCTGCAATAATGGAAAAGCATCCCCATGGATTGGCATGAGACAATGTTCGGCATTTTCCAAAAGAGCCTTGAGAACATCCACTAACAGATCCTCAGATAAATTTTCAACAAACCAGTCAGCATCAAAAGAGTTTCTGAAAATAATCACATACGGATGGGTACAAAAAGATATATCTCTCTCATTGCCAATATAATTCGAAAACAGGTATTTAATATAATCAGTATCTTTCCGGTACAGGCCGATCCGAATTTCTCTGACTAACTGATCATAACTTGCAATATATACTTTTCCCCTCCAGCCCTCTTTTTGAGGAATAACTTCCTGAACAACCTTTGCAATTTTATCGAAAAAATTGTGCCGAAGAAGCGTTCGGCTAACAGGCTCTCTAAGCATGTCAGCGCATCTCAAAGAAGATCCAGACTGCTCAATAATACCGTCTGAAACCATTTGCCCGATAAAAGCATCCAGGGTTTTATGTGTAAGAAATTTGTTTTCGGGGCCACGAACCTCAAGTCTACGCATACACTGTAATAAAGTAGATCGTGATGTTTCAGTATATATAACAGAAAGGATATGGACAATTGCCTGGTGTATGGGGGTTAGCTCTGTATAGCATTTAATCAGGTTTGCATATTTTATGTTGCTGGGAGCTATTGATAATTGTGCTGTAGGTTTTTTAATCATTTTTTATTTAAATAAATTCCTGTTATT
>CAZNFB010000110.1:0-8698 GCA_964572105.1 uncultured Desulfobacteraceae bacterium | reverse complement strand
TTTTATAAGTTGAACGAAATAGCTTGTCTTTTGGCCCATCTCCTTCGTTGCATCAAAGGCCGAATACGTATAGTATGCAGCCTTTAATGCGCCTTGTATACGGGCCAAAATCCTGCGCTGTTTCTGCTCAACTTATTTCATCTCCGTTCCTTATCAGTTTTACTGGTAAATAATATCAAAGGAGAATAAACATGGAAGATCAGACTGAAACCATAGATGAAATTATGGGATGCTACCCGGAAAAACCTGAATATCTAATTTTTTTACTGCAGGATGTCCAGTCTGCTTATGGATATATATCCCCAGAATCAATGCAGGCAGTATCAGACCATGCAGGAGTACCGATTACCCAGGCATATTCTGTAGCCACTTTTTATCAATCATTCCGATTAGAGCCGAAGGGCGAGCACGAAGTGCGGGTCTGCCTCGGCACAGCCTGTCATCTAAAAGGCGGATCACGTATTGTTGAAGAGCTTGAACGAAAGCTCAATATTAATGCCGGAGAAACCACAGAAGATATGATGTATACGCTGGATACAGTAAACTGCGTTGGCGCATGTGCTTTAGCACCGGTAATGCTGGTTGATGAAACATATGAAACAAACATGACTGCCATGAAAATTGGAAAAATATTGAAGAAAACTAAAACAAAATAGGGCGTGGATAAAACAGAATACCCAACCTGTTTGACCTGTTTGTCTTTGGGCAATGAATTTTACCCGCATTCCTAAAGCGGCGTATGGAAGGAAAAAAAATGATTAATGGAAACACCGCACTTACTATAGATAACGTTCGCCTTAATTCGCATACAGATTTAGATGCATTAAGGCAGAAAATTATTGACAGCCATGACCCTGATCAACCTGAAGTATTAGTCTGTCATGGAACAGGCTGCATAGCAAATGGAAGCAAAGAAGTCATAGCAGCCTTTAAAAAAATCTGTGCAGACTCTGATATAGACGTTAAAGTCATGCCTGGCATAAAAGCCACCGGATGCCAGGGATTATGTTCCAAAGGTCCGTTGCTTCGAATAAATCCCCAGGGACTTTTTTATCAACAGGTCAAGCCTGCTGATGTGGAAGAAATTATACAAAAAACAATTATTGAAAACGAACCTGTGGAACGTCTTTTATACAAAGATCCAAAAACTGGTGAAGCAATTCATACTGAAGAGGAAATTCCATTTTATAATCTTCAGGAACGAATTATTTTGAAAAATATTGGTAAAATCGACCCCACTGATATACACGATAAAATCGCTGCCGGTGGATACCAGGCTCTGGCTAAAGCTTTAACCACCATGTCCCCTGAAGAAGTTGTTGCAGAAGTTACAAATTCAGGGGTAAGGGGACGGGGGGGTGCAGGATTTCCCACTGGCCGTAAATGGCAGGGAGCATTAAAGGCTGTTGAAAAAAAAGGCGGGCCTGTTTACGTTGTTGTTAACGGTGATGAGGGAGATCCCGGAGCATTCATGGATTGTGCAATAATGGAAGGTGATCCCCATGCTGTTTTGGAAGGCTTGATATTAGGTGCTTATGCACTTGGAGCACACAAAGGCTACCTTTATATCAGAGCGGAATATCCCCTTGCAGTTAAACATTTGGAAATGGCCATGGAGCAGGCAAGAGCTCACGGCCTTTTAGGCGATAATATATTAAATTCCGGGTTTTCCTTTGATGCGCAAATCAACCGCGGGGCAGGAGCTTTTGTATGCGGTGAGTCAACTGCGCTCTTCACATCCATTGAGGGAAAAGCAGGAACTCCACGGCCTAAATATGTTCGATCCGTTGAAGAAGGTCTTTGGGGCAATCCCACAGTTTTAAACAATGTTGAAACATGGGCAAATATCCCCTTGATTATTGAAAAAGGGGCTGACTGGTATTCAAAAATTGGTGTTCCCAAAAGTACCGGAACCAAGGTGTTTTGTCTTGTTGGTAAAGTTAATAATGTGGGGCTTGTGGAAGTACCCATGGGGAGTCCAATTACAAAGATAGTAGATGAAATAGGCGGCGGTATTCCCAGCGGAAAACCTTTTAAAGCAGTACAAACAGGGGGGCCCTCAGGGGGATGCATTCCAAACGAGTTAAAAAATACCCCCATGGATTTTGATTCCCTAACCGAAGCCGGCGCAATGATGGGCTCCGGCGCCATGATTGTTATGGATGAGCATGATTGTGTAGTGGATGTGGGTCGATATTTTCTTAGATTCCTGGAGGAAGAATCCTGCGGAAAATGTATTCCCTGCAGACTGGGGCTTACAAAGATGCGGGAAATTCTTGATAATTTTTCCAGCGGAAAGGGGAGTGAGCAGGATATTGAAGACCTTGAAAGTCTTGCCAAAGCCATACAGGATGGTGCCTTATGCGCTCTTGGAACAAGTGCTCCCAATCCATGCCTCACTACTATAAAATTTTTCAAAGAAGAATACCTTGCCCATGTAAATGATCAAAAATGTCCCGCCGGGGTATGCAAAGATCTTATTACATATTCCATTGATCCTGACGCATGCACAGGATGCAGAAGCTGTGCCCGCCAATGTCCCCAGGACTGCATAAGCGGTAAAAAGAAAGAGGTTCATATCATTGATGAACAAAATTGTATCAGATGCGGTATATGTATGGATACATGTAAATTTAATGCAGTTCTGGTAAGTTGACGGATCGCAAGAGAATATAATTACAGGAGAAATGTTTACAATGATTAAATTTAATATAAATGACACCGAGGTTGAAGTAGAGCCAGGGTGTACAGTACTTGAAGCCGCGCGCCAATATGGGTTTGATATTCCGACCCTTTGCCACCACGAAGCTGTTGCGCCCAGTGGAGCATGCCGTTTATGCATGGTTGAATTAAAAGAGGGTGATTGGTCAAAGCTTGTGGCTTCATGCATTTATCCGGTGGCAGAAGGGATTAATATATATACAGAAACCGAACGTATTCAAAATGTTCGAAAATGGCTTTTTGAAATGCTATTAGCCAAATGTCCGGCAAGTACTGAAATAAAAGAAATGGCAAGCAAATACGGAGTAAATGTCACTCGTTTTCCCGTGGAAAATCCCGATGAGGAATGTATGCTTTGCGGCCTGTGTACCAGGGTATGTGAGGAAATAGTAGGATTATCCGCCATTTCCCTTGTGGACCGCGGGGTCTATAAAAAAGTGGGGTCTCCTTTTGCTCAGCCGACTGATATCTGTGTTGCTTGTGGCTGCTGCGTTACGATCTGTCCAACAGGAGCTATGCGGTCCCGCATTGAGGCTGTTCGCCGTACTCCTGCTGTAACCCTTACACCACTGGCATTATAAAGAGGAGATTAACAATGAACGATATTCCCAAAATTGGTGTTTTTTTATGTGAATGTGGGGAAAAAATAAAACCCCTGGTGGATTTACCAGCCCTTGAGAAAAACCTGACTTCAGAAGCTGATATTGAATACTGTGAAACATTACCCTACCCCTGCCTTGCACCAGGATTAAATCATATTATCAGTAAAGTCCGTGAAAAAAAATTGAACAGGCTGGTTGTGGCAGGCTGCGAAGGTAGACTTATACTGAAAAAATTTGAAACCGCCCTGGAGTCTGAAGGCTTTGAAAAAGGTCAGATAGATGTGATAAATCTAAGGGGGCATGTGGCGGCCGTCAGTGATATTTCTGCAGAAAAAAAAGCTGAAAAAGGGGCAAAACTGATAAAAGCAGCTGTTGCCGAGATGGGAGCATTAATCCCCAGCATTTCAGCAAAAATCAGCATAGATAACCCGCCGATTATTGTAGGGGGCGGTGTCGCGTCTTTTGCAGCTGCCATGGAATTATCACGTCAGGGTATTGATTCTCTTTTATCCCTTGGTGAAACCGACACAGAGTTAATCCTTAATAATCTTTATAAATATTTTCCTGGTGAACGTCGAAATTATGGCCGTCTGGAAAAATTAATTAAAGGAGTGAAGGATAGTCCCCAGGTTGAGATTATTCCCAGGGGCGATCTTGTCGATTTTTCAGGAATTACCGGAAATTACACTGTTTCTTTTGCTGTTCCTGAAGAAACCGGTACTCTCAAATATAAGGCAGGGGCTGTAATAGCATGTCTTGACGGAGAGCTTTCCACTCCAGGGCCTGAATCAGGATATGACGGCACAACTATTTTATGCCAAACAGATTTTGAAGAAATAATATGCACCAGCGAAATTCCAAATGGACAAACGGTTTTCTGGCTCAATGACTATGAAACCGGTCAGGAAGAATCTGTTCATCTTTCCGCACGTTCAGCCTGGGTAATGGGAAAACAGATTATGCAAAATTCCCCGAAGGCCAAAGTAGTTATTTTGTATAATGAACAAATGCCTTTGCCTTTATCCACTTTTGAGCGGGCTGAAGCACGAAAACTTGGATTGCAGTGGATTCCCTACGACAAGTCAGTACAGCCTGTTTTGCAATCAGGTTATATCAGTTTCGGCAGTATTAACGATCATCTGGAGCATGAACTCCCCTGGGACAGAGTTGTCCTCTCCCCTGCCCGGAAAATTGATAAAAAAGCTCTTGAAGTTGCTAAAGTCCTTGGTTTTGCCCATGGTGAAAATGAATTTTTTTACGCACACCACGCAAGAGTCCGTCCAGAGATGGTGGGACGGGAGGAAATTTCCTTTGCCGGGAGCGCCCGTTGTTTCTGCAATCTGGAAACAGCTTTAAGCCAGGGGAAAAAAGCGGGAAAAAAGAATGCAGAATTGGTGAAAAAAGCAAAAGACGGTCGGCTTTTTTCTCCCAGGTTTGTAAGTGTTGTTGATCCTGATAAATGTGTTGGGTGCGGACAATGCCAGGAGCTTTGCGACTGCAACGCAATAAGCGTAATAGAAGGTGAAGACAGCGGTGTGCTTCCCAGGGTTGTGGATCCCATGGTTTGCACCGGTGGAGGAACATGTGTAGCTGCTTGTCCCTACCAGGCAATAACTCTTCAAAACAGTACCACCCAACAGCGGGAAGCCCGCGTGATATCTTTGGCCAAACAGATGGATGGTGATGAATTTATTGCTTTTGCCTGTTCCTGGTCAGGTCTTCCTGCTGCAGATAATGCTGGAATTCGTGGATTAAAATATGACCACAAAAACCATATCCTGGGGGTACGGTGTCTTGGGCTCATCGATCCAAGTGTCATGGCCATGGCTTTTCTTAAAGGAACGCCAGGGTTATTGCTTGTGGGATGTGTTCCTGAAGATTGCCACCATTCCTTTGGAGTGGATCATACCTGGAGCCGGGTAAATCTTATGAAAAAATTATTTTCATTATCTGGATTTAACCGGCAACGCATAGCTTTAGCCCACGCTGATTTAAACAACTCAGAAGAATTCGTACGTACAGTGGAAAATTTCAGCAAAGTCCTGGCAACCCTTGGTCCCATAGAAAAAACACCTGAAAATCAGGCCCGACTTCAAAGCATATATCGTCTTGTGAAATATAATTCCAGAATCAGGCTTCTTCTTTCTTCAGGATTGCGCAGACCATGGGAAACAACATATAAGGGCGAACAGCAATATGCGCTGGCATACGATCGGGATGATTTTTCAGAAGCACTAAAAGAAGAATTTTTAAAGGCCCGGTTAGAAGAAATTTTTATAGCTGAAAAACGTCCCTTCAGTACAGCAGAACTTGCAGACATCCTGTCGGAAGCTTCCGTGAGGGAGCAGCTTGATGAATTGGCTGCAGAAGGTATTATTAGCCTTTCCTACCAGGAAGGGAGACCTTTTTACAAAAGCATAAATTAAAAAACAAAAATTCAGGTATTCTTTATAAACCTGCATGCCCTATCGGGCACAACAAAATATGAAAATGAGATAGCGTTTAATGGCATTTTATAAATTAGTAGAATTCCTTAATTTATAATTCACAATTTATCATTTTCATATAACCAGCATAAAATGTATCAGTAGTATCCGGTTAGAAAGTTTCAAAAAAAAATACGGGAAGATTCTAACCGGACACTACTGAAAATGTATAGATGTTTAGGTTGGTATAAAGCCAAATGGCTAAACTGAGCTATGGTAAAATTTAAAAAACTCTGGCTGTTTGAGCGCAGCGAGTTTCAGAGATTTTTAAATTTTATTATAGCTCAGTCTATTGCTGAAATTCGACCAGGCTCTGAAATTATTTATATAAACATCTATAGTAACTGATTTTATGAGAACAAAATACACATAGGAGGTTATCATTGTTTAAAATAATAAAACGCCAGGAAATGGCAGAAGGAACAGTAATACTAAACGAAATTGAAGCACCCCTTATTGCCAAAAAGGCAAAACCGGGCCAGTTCGTTATTTTAAAGGCAACTGAAACAGGAGAACGTATTCCCCTGACCATGGCTGATACTGATCCGGAAAATGGGACAATCACAGTTATATATATGGTGGTGGGAAAATCGACTGCTATTTTCAAAGATTTAAAAGTGGGTGACGGCTATATGGATGTTATCGGCCCCCTTGGGGCTCCCACTCATCTGGATAAGGTTGGCAAAGTAATCTGTGTTGGCGGTGGAACAGGTGTTGCTGTTCTGCATCCCATTACACGAGGCTTAAAAGAAGTGGGAAATGATGTTACATCCATAATCGGCTCCAGGAATAAAGGTCTCCTTATTCTTGAAAATGAGATGAAATCTGCATCCACAAGACTTCATGTGTGTACTGATGACGGTTCCTATGGACACCATGGCTTTGTCACCGATATTTTAAAAGAGACTCTGGAAAAAGAAGAGATTAAGCTGGTGGTCGGAATCGGGCCTGTTCCAATGATGAAAGCCGTTTGCAATATAACCAAAGAATACAAAGTAAAAACCCTTGTAAGTTTGAATCCAATAATGATTGACGGTACTGGAATGTGCGGCGGCTGCCGCGTATCAGTGGGGGGTGAAACAAAATTTGCATGTGTTGACGGGCCGGAGTTTGATGGACATAAGGTCGATTTTGATGAACTCATGCTTCGCCTCAGGGCATATAATTTTGAAGAAAAAGAATCTTATGACCAGTACTGCAACCTGCAAAAAGCATAGCTATAGACTTCCACATAAATAATTTCACTGCCTTATCGGTCGTTGGAGTATTACAATACGCCTTCCTCCCTCTGGCCTTGTGCCAATTTTTTAAAATAAGGTTATTACCTGAAAGTCTATAATTTTGGATTCAACAAACTGTATCGGAGGACAAAAGTGACGGACAAAAAAGTCAAAAAAGAAAAAGTTGCAAGACAACCCATGCCTGAGCAGGAAGCTGCTGTCAGAGCTAAAAATTTTGAAGAAGTTCCTTTGGGACAAAGCCTTGAAACGGCAATGCTGGAAGCGTCAAGATGTATCCAGTGCAAAAAACCGGCCTGTATTGACGGCTGCCCGGTGGGTGTGGATATACCTGGTTTTATTAAATTTATTCAGGAAGGAAAAATTGCAGATGCAATAAGCAAAATATGGGAGAAAAACAGTCTCCCTGCTGTTTGCGGAAGAGTCTGTCCCCAGGAGATGCAGTGTGAAGGAAAATGTATTGTCGGCAAAAAAGGTGATCCCGTTGCCATTGGTAATCTTGAAAGATTTGCAGCAGATTATGAACTGAAAAACAAAAAAGCAGCCAAGCCAAAAAAAGCAGCGGCAACAGGTAAAAAGGTTGCAGTTGTCGGCTCAGGCCCATCGGGCTTAACCGTTGCAAGCGATCTTATTTTAAAAGGGCATGAAGTAACTGTTTTTGAAGCTTTTCACAAACCTGGCGGAGTCCTTGTATATGGCATCCCGGAATTCAGGCTTCCCAAGGATATAGTCTTCTCAGAGGTAGCAGGACTTGAGGAACTTGGTGCCAAAGTGGAGTGTAACGCTGTTATCGGACGGACAATGTCCCTTGATGAACTTTTTGCCGATGGATATGATGCTATTTATCTTGGAGTTGGTGCAGGGCTCCCCACATTTTTAAATATTCCTGGTGAAAACTTCACAGGTGTTTTCTCTGCAAATGAATACCTTACACGCTCAAACCTTATGAAAGCCTATCTTTTTCCTGAATATGATACACCTGTAATAAAAGGTAAAAATGTTATTACCCTGGGTGCTGGAAATGTTGCCATGGATTCCGCAAGAACAGCACTCCGCCTTGGTGCAAAAACTTCAAGAATTGTTTATAGAAGATCAAGAGCCGAAGTTCCTGCAAGGGGAGCCGAAGTACACCACGCAGAAGAAGAAGGGGTGGAATTTTTCTTTTTAACCAGTCCTGTAAAATTTTCAGGTGATGAAAATGGCCGTCTCACCGGCATGACCGGTTTAAAAATGGAACTGGGGGAACCGGATGCTTCAGGAAGAAGAAGACCTGTTCCCATAGAAGGTTCTGAATTTGATCTTGATTGTGACCTTGCAATCATCGCTGTGGGCGCGGGACCGAATCCGCTGCTTACCAAATCGACCAAAGGGCTTGAACTAAATAAATGGGGTTATATTGTAGCTGACGAAGAAGATGGCAAAACCTCAAAAAAAGGGGTCTGGGCAGGGGGAGATATTGTAACAGGATCTGCCACTGTAATTCTTGCCATGGGTGCAGGGAGACAGGCTGCTGATTCAATTCACAAATATCTTACTTTGGGCTGGTAGCAAAACCCCTGGGAACGCATATTTGAAAAGCTCTCCTTAAGGAACGAAGACGAAATAACTTGGTATTTTAAGCGTCGATCCATCCTGCCTGACTGCGTTACAA
>CAZNFB010000109.1:0-8733 GCA_964572105.1 uncultured Desulfobacteraceae bacterium | reverse complement strand
TATCCCTAACAAGTGTTACCTCCAAAAGCTTTAAGTTAAATTTAAATAAAGTATAATGATAATTATTCAGCTAATATGTCCGGCAACAGGTATAATCTGATTAAACCATGAAAAACTCACGCATAAGAGGTATAGATGTTCATATAAATAATTTCACTGCGTTATCGGTCATCGGAGTATTACAATACGCCTTTCGCCCTCTGGCCTTGTGAAATTTATTATCTGAAAATCTAATAGTAAGAAAGAATCTGTTAAAAATATAAGCTTGCGTAGTAGTATACCAGAAAAGAACGTCAATAAGGAACGAGGACGAAATAACTTGGTGTTTTAAGCGTCGATCCATCCTGCCTGACTGCGTTACAAAAGCGTAGCCAATATCTTGATATTCCTACACTTTTGCGCCTTGCCAGGCAGGCGCCTCAACACTTAAAATTGCGAATTTATTTCGTCCCCGTTCCTAAGTTCAGTCCTGATGGATTCTTTCTTAACGCTCTCTAATCCGTTCAAACAATTTCAAAGTTTTAACCAAATCATACCTGCTGCCTATCTTGAATCAGCGATGCTGAATGGTTACGTATAATGATATAAAACAGTTTGTTGATATTGCCAGATAAATTTTATGGATGGAGTTTATTTTTAATAGTTAACCAATGTTATATATTCTATTTTCCTTTTATGTTCAATAAAATATTTACCAAAATCAGTCCGACTTGACATTTTAATTTGATATATTATTATCAAATACGGTCAAAGCGAGAGCCAATCCCAATTTTTAAATGAGTTCCAATTATGCAGCAGGTAATTTACATATTTTATTTGCGGAGTTTAATCTGTTGAAACAAAAGAGTAAGCAAACAAAAAAAATCAGAAGATCTCTTATAATATTTTTAGTTACTTTTTTCGGTTTATTCATTGTTTTTATTTTTTATGTGGCCTTTTTGGCTAAAACGGTGATTAACAGGTGCCAGGGGGCTATATGGGATATCCCTTCCAGGGTTTATTCCGCGCCAATGCAGGTTTATTCGGGGATTGATCTTGCCGGGGCAGGTTTTTATGAACGTTTGAAAAAACTGGGTTACCGCAAAATAAAAAGGATCCCTGAAATTCCAGGTCGTTTTTTTGTGGATTCAGAACTGATTTATCTTTATCAAAGGAGCATTGAGTATCCTTTTGCCATGGATTCCAGGCTGATCAAGATGTTTTGCAGAAAAAGGAAAGTCATAAAAATTCTGAATGAATCTTCAGGAAAGATTTTAACCCGTTTATCCCTCGAACCTGTGGAATTAGCTGCTTTTTATGGAAAAAAACGTGAGGAAAGATACCTGGTTAATTTATCCCAGGTTCCAAAGCATTTTATTGATGCTGTTTTGTCCATGGAAGACCGTCGATTTTATGAACATGGAGGACTTGATTTAAGGGGTATTTTAAGGGCTCTTTACAGAAATTTTGTTGCCGGAGGCGTGAAAGAGGGTGGATCAACAATTACGCAGCAGTTGATTAAAAATATTTTTTTAACTCCTGAACGTACAATCTGGCGAAAGGTTAATGAAGCCATTATTTCCCTGATTGTTGAATTCACCTACTCCAAGGATAAAATTCTGGAAATTTATTTAAATGAAGTATATCTGGGTCAGAAAGGATCCGTTGAGATCCATGGGATTGGAGAGGCTGCCAGGTTCTATTTTGGCCGTTCTGTGGAAAATCTCGACCTGGATCAGTCTGCCATTCTTGCTGGTTTAATTAAAGCTCCCAACAGATATTCCCCCTATAAAAATCCTGCTTTTGCCGTTACCAGGCGGAATCTTGTTCTTAAAACCCTCCTTACCCTTAAAAAGATCACACCTTCCCAGTATGAGGAGGGGGTAAAGGTTCCCGTTAATACGGAAAAATATTTTTACGGAAAGGTGTCAGCTCCCTATTTTGTCGATTATGCGGTGAATCAGATCCGGGACATTTATCCCAGGGAGGCCCTTGGATCTCTTGGCCTTTCCCTGTTTACTACTTTGGATGTGGAAATTCAGGCATGGACGAGAAATGCTGTTAAATCAGGCCTTAAAAAACTTGAGGCTGAATCCTGTAATAGATTGAAAAAGGGGAGTCTCCAGGCAGCTGCTCTTGTTCTGGAACCGGCTACAGGAAGGATACTTGCCATGGTGGGGGGGCGGGATTATTCAAAAAGCCAGTTTAACAGGGCGGCTCATGCGATGAGACAACCCGGATCTTTGATAAAGCCGCTGGTTTATGCAGCAGCATTAAAAAAGGGGTATAATGAGGCGACCCTTGTCAGAGATGCTCCTGTTAGTATTAAAAATGCGGATGGTTCTTTATGGTCTCCATCAAATTTTGCAGGTAAATATTATGGTAATGTCCCATTGATTAAATCCCTTGCATTTTCACTTAATGCTGCTACAGTAAAATTAACTCAGGAGATCGGTTTTGACTCTGTATACCGTTTGGGAGCTGAAATGGGGCTTCCTGACAGGATTCCTTTTATCCCGTCATTTGTGCTTGGAGCCTGTGAAATGACTCCCCTGGAGATGGCACATTTTTATTCTATTTTTGCAGGTTCAGGTTTTTCTTCTCAGATTCTTTCCATACGGAGTCTCTTTGATTCTAAAGGGACAAGGCTTCCAATGAAAAGGATGAGTATTAAGGAGGTTCTTTCCCCTGGTCTCTGCCTGGTTGTAACTGATATGCTGAAGTGTGCAACTTTGTACGGTACAGGAAAAAAGCTTGCAGATTACGGCCTGGCTGGTGTTCCCGGAAAAACAGGAACAAGTAATAATGGGCGGGATGCCTGGTTTGCTGGTTATCATAATGGATACTTGGCTGTGGTATGGGTGGGTATGGATGATAACAGACCTGCTCCCATTACAGGGAGTAAGGCTGCGCTTCCCATATGGGGCGAGATTATGAAAAGAATTTCTACAAATCGTCCTTCAAGGGGAGGCTTAGGGGCAGTTAAGCTGTTTAAAAAGCGGATATGTATTGATTCAGGGGGAGTTGCCTCTTCTGCATGCCCCAGTCCATGGGATTCTGTTTTTATCCATAAGTATGAAGCAGATGCTTTGGGCCTATGCCCTGTTCATAAAAAGAAAAAAAAATGGCTCTGGAGATGATTTGTGTCTGGAAATATATTATCCTTATTGGTGTTGATTGTCTGTTTTTCCTCCATTATGACCGGGTGTGCCATGCATGGGGAGATTTCCCGCAAACTCCCTCCTCCTGAGAATGTTTATCTGCATCCTTCACCGCCTCCCCGGGGACCAGGGGAGGAGACAATTGAAAATCTGCTGATTTCAGGGAAGAACTATTTGAAAAAAGGGGAGATAGAAAGAGCCCTTGATATTTTTGAAGATCTTTATTCGATGGAGCCGGAAAATCCCTGGGTTGTATATTATTTGAGCAGATCCTGGTCGAAAAAAGGGGATTTTGAGACTGCAAGGGGCTTTGCAGCACGGGCAAGGTGGCTTTTTTCCCAGGACAGGGAAAAATGCCGAATGGCGATGGAACAGGAAGCTCTCTGCTTAAAAGCTCTTGGCCTTACTCTGGAAGCTGATGAATTGCTGAGATAAAGTGAATAATTTTCAGCAGTGTTCGGTTAGAATTTTGCGTGAGGGGGAGTTTAATTGTTTTTGTAGCGTATTATTTAATAAATGAGGTATAAAGAGGGCAGTCATCTTACCAGCGTAGGGTACGGCAAGGTACTTTTTACCCGGCTCGGCAATGGATTCCACAGATGTTAGAGTTGAAATTATTTATGTGACGGTCTATACTCCCAAGGTGGGTGGGGGAACGGGGAAAATTCTTGACTTATTCCCGTAAATATTTTATATAAAACATTTATAATTTTTTCTTATAGTTATACTGCTTCTGATATTAGAAAATTCTCTTTAAGAGACAATTATAGAGTTTAAGATAAATGATAATGCAAAGGTTCTGGAGTTTGCTATGGTTATTGGCGAAGGGCCTATGTTTGTGGCATATGCAAAGGAGATGACTGAGCATACAAAAAAACTTGGTCCAAATCCATTAAAACAGTCAAGATAATAAATGTAGATATAATTGAAAAAGGATTTATTATGGGTGAGGCGGCAATAAAACTCGGAGGAAAGAAAAAGAGTATATTTTTAGATAAGGTTAAAGAGATTCTGCCCGAAGGAGGAAATCTTAATCTTTGTTTAACATGCGGGGTTTGTTCTTCAGGATGCCCTGCAACAGGCCTTGAGGGAATGGACCCAAGGAAATTTTTGCGCATGGCGGCCTTGGGGATGGATGAAGAATTAATAAACCATGATTGGATCTGGATGTGTACCATGTGCCAGAGATGTATACATGTGTGTCCCATGCAGATCGATATTCCTCAGCTGGTTTATAATGCAAGGATGCAGGTGCCAAGGGAAGAACGTCCCAAGGGTATACTCGGATCATGTGATATGGCCTTAAGAAATGACAGCTGCAGTGCAATGGGTACATCTCCTGAAGATTTTGCTTTTGTTGTGGAGGATGTTTTAGAAGAGTACAGGGAAGCACAGCCGGAGTTTAAGGATATGGAAGCTCCCGTAGATAAAAAGGGGGCCGAATTTTTTCTTAATCAGAATTCAAGAGAGCCTGTAACAGAACCTGATGAGATGGTTCCCCTGTGGAAAATTCTCCATCTTGCCGGTGTAAACTGGACCTACGGAAGTAAAGGATGGGGCGGAGAAAATTACTGCATGTTTATGTCTGATAATGATGGATGGGAAAAGATTGTCAGAACCTCGGCAAATCAGGCCGATGATCTGGGGTGCAAAACGTATCTTAACACCGAATGAGGACATGTAACATTTGCAGTCCGGGCCGGACTTAAAAAATTTAATATTGAACATGATTTTGAAATAAAAAATATATATGAGTATTATGCAAGGTGGATTAGGGAGGGTAAACTGAAACCAAGTTCAGACTGGAACAAGGAGCTCGGTATAAAATTTACTGCCCAGGACCCCTGCCAGATAGTACGGAAAAGCTATGGAGATCAGATAGCTATGGATTTTCGTTATGCAATTAAAGCTGTTGTCGGCGAAGAAAATTTTGTGGATATGCAGCCTAATATGTCTAATAATTACTGCTGCGGCGGAGGCGGAGGTTTTCTCCAGTCAGGATTTAAAGATCAGCGTTTGGCATACGGAAAATTAAAAGACGATCAGATAAAGGCCACAGGAGCTGATTATTGTATTGCAGGATGTCATAACTGCCATGCCCAGATCCATGAATTAAGCGAACATTACGGTGGTGACTATCCAGTTGTACATTTTTGGACACTACTTGCACTTTCACTGGGTGTACTCGGGCCTAACGAACGTGAATACCTTGGAGATGATTTAAGGGATGTTAATGTTTTTCATCCTGAGACAGCCATGTAATTTACGTTTTATTGAAACTGGATTCCCGCACAGCGGGAATCCAGAGATTAAAAGAATCTTGGAAATTTTTAAAAATTTAACCTAATTTTTTTAGCCTTTCTTCCATCTCATTGACAATTCTGCAAAAATCCTTACCCATGTTGGAAGCCAGGGTAACAAAAGCAAGTCTCTCTTTTTCAAGCCCTATAACATCCAGCTTGCTTTGCGCCTCTGCAACTCTCCAGCCTGCAAAAATATTTCCTTTTTCTGATTTGCAGTTTCCGGTGTGACAGGTCATTACAAGTACGCCGTCAGCCCCTTGTGCAAATGAGCTCATAATAAAATCAAGGTCTATTTTCCCTGCGCAGGGTACTTTGATGATATTAAGCCCTTCGGGAATCTGCATCTTAAATGATTCAGCCATCAGGCCTGCTTCATAAGCCGAGTTTTCGCAGCAAAAAGCAATTATATTCGGTTTTGAAGCTGCTGATTCTGTTTTTGCTTTAATTTCATCTGAAATAAAAGAATCATTACATCCGCCCAATTGAATAGCATTCATTGGGCATTCACTGGCACATATCCCGCAGCCCTGACATGCAATTGGAGATATAACAGCTTTGTCTCCCTCCCAGAATATGGCTCCGTGGGGACAGCATCTGTAGCAAGTCAGGCATATTGTGCATTTTTCTGCGTCTATAACCGCTTTGTCCGCAGGTATTTTTTTTGTACCATTTCCCAGGAATTTTTTTATTTCCAGCACTACATTATCAACGTCCACCCAGGCATTTGCCAGATTGCAGACTCTGCGGCTTAAACCTGCGACAAAGATTCCTTCCCTGTTTGTCCGTACAGGAAACATGTGAACATTCTCTTTCTGGAGAAAATCCTGTGAATCAAGATCAATCCTGAGAAGTTCTGCAAGCTTTTTGTTTATTGGGTCAGCAGTTATTTGTTCCTCAATAACGATCAAATCATGCTCAGCCTCCAGCCTATTTCTCAGCACAGGATCAATAAAGGTAACTTTTATTTTTCCATCTGTTTCGGTTATTTCAGGAGTATCCGTCAGTTTAAAGTATATTGCGCCTTTATCTCTTCCTTCTTTGCAGAGCCTTTCCAGGCCGCTGGATGCCACTTTAATATTATTAATATATACAAAAACAGTGCACCCGGTAATTTTTTCCATGGCAAGAACGCTGTTTAAAACCCGCTGTGTAACTATGGGGTTTCCTTCCTGGGCAAAGCCTGCAAGAATGGCAATGTTTTTCCCTTTAATTTTTTCCTTATCTGATGCAAGTATGGATTCTATTTGTGATTGTGATAATATTTTGTCAGAAAGCGAAAGGCCGTATTCTCCATCAAGAACCTTTATAGAAGAATCTGTAGCAACTACAATGGAGCCGACTTTTTTTTCAAAAAGTTCATCTTTTTTCAAAAGCCATATACTGTAATCTCCAGGGGTTCCCGCTGAACTGACAATGTTTGTACCGGTAAAAACATCAATATTGCTGTCAGAGGCTGCTTTTTTGATTAAATCCCGGAGATCCTGATCCTCAGAATTTTTTAAGCCAAGCTCGGTCCCTTTTTCAGCAAGAATAACCTTGTATCCTGATGAAGCTATTTCACAGGCAGATTTAACTCCTGTTAATCCTCCACCTATAACCAGTACATCAGTGTTGATGCTTATTTCGTTTATATCTGTATCTGTTTTATATGTCATTGTATAGGTTCCTTCCCCTCCAAATAATTTAGCACTTCACAGGCAGCCTGGCCTGCATTTGCCATGGAGTCTGCAATATTTTTTGGACCTCCGGCAGTTCCTGCAACGAAAATGCCTCTGTTCGAGGTGGAGGACTTGCTGAGTTTATTATCGTTTGATATAAAACCATCTTTATCAAGTGCAACATCAAAAATTTTTGATAATTTATTATTGTCCTCTCCGGGTGTGATCCCTATGGATAATACAACAAGATCAAACTCCTCGATTATGGCGGAACCATCATTGTCGTTTAAATATCGTATTTTAACTCTATTATTTTCAACAGGAATGATATCTATTGGAATATTTCTGATGAATTCTATGTCTGATTTACATTTTTCATAAAATATTGGGAATTTATTTCCAGTATTTTGGATATCCATGTAAAACATGAAAATTTTAGTTTCAGGCTCCTGGTTTTTAAGAACTTCAGCCATTCTTAGTGCATAAGGACAGCATACCTGTGAACACCAGAGGTTTCCCAGCCTTTCATCCCTGCTCCCCACACATTGGATAAAAGCAATTTTTTCAGGTTTTTTGCCGTCCGACGGCCTTGGTGCGCAGCCATTTTGCCTTAAAGCCTCCTCAAGATCCATGCCTGAAATAACATTATCAAATTTATTATAGCCGTAAGTTCCTTCTATTTCAGGATCAAAAGGTTGAAAACCAGCAGCAAGAATTACAGCATCAACATCAAGATTTTCTGATGAGCCTTTTTTATCAAGGGAAATAGCCCCTTCGGGACATATATCTTTACAAAAATCTTTGATAAGGGAAATCTTTTCTTCCAAAATTCCGTAAAGAGGAGAGTTGTTTTTTGAAAATCCCTGTAGAATTGCACCCTGTTCAGGGCATTTTTCAAAACATGCACCGCAATTTGTACAAAGCCTGGAATCTATGTATTCAGGAGATTTATTCAGGCTGATTTGAAAATTACCGTTACGATTTATAGCTTCTATTTCTGTGGATAAATGGATATTGATTTCAGGTTCATTTACCACGTTTTTCAGCATTTTTTCAGCCGAGCAGGCACTGCATTGCTGGCATTCTTCCGTTGCCTTGCAGCAAAGTTTAACTGCATGTCCGCCTAAAAAACAGGTCTTCTCCACTATATGAACATCAACGTTCATTTTGGATAATTCCCAGGCAGCAGTAAGGCCTGCAATACCGCCTCCCACAACCATGACCTTTTTTTTCAGTTCTATATTCAATTTAAAAACTCCTTATTTAAAAATTATAGCTCTGGCCTTGGCAGCACTTTAGCCCTTTCTGCAATCTCTGGGACTTTGTGCTCCCATTCAATCGCCATTAGATGAACTCCGGCCACACCCTTCATCTCTTTGAATTCTTCGATCTGTTCGCAGGCAATCTGAATACCTTCATCTGCCACCTTCTTTTTTTCCACTCCCTGGAGGCGTTTTATTATTTCATCGGGTACATCCATGCCTGGAACTTTATTTTTCATATACTTTGCCATACCTATACTTTTCATAGGTGTTACACCGGGCAGTATATATACCTTTTCAGTCAATCCCATATCGTTTGCCTGTTTTATCCATTCCCGCATTCTTTCCATGTTAAAAACACACTGGGTCT